>CAYUVJ010000072.1:2604-7746 GCA_964447955.1 uncultured Gemmatimonadota bacterium | reverse complement strand
GGTAGAGCAGGGAGGGCTTCATGAAGGCCCCGCAGCGGCCGCAGCGCCACGAGGTGCGCTGGAAGGGCAGGTTGCAGCGCCGGCAGTTCACTACCCGGGCCTTCTCGCGGGGGATCGGGATGTTCACCCGCTGGGCCCGGGCCACCGCCGCGAGGAGCAGGAACAGGGCCAGCAGGCCCCAGCCGCCCAGGATGGTCAGGATGAGCATGAGATCCACGTCGCGACGCTCCGTAACCCTTGGTCCGCGGTAAAAAAGAGAGCCGCGCCGGCCGTCTGCCGGCGCGGCCCCTGACCTGCAGAGACCTCAATATGGTGGGCGCCCCCGGGCAGGTCAATCACCCGGCGGACCCGGCGGCGGGCGGGGTCGGACGCCCGCCGCCGTTCCGCGCGGCCGGTGCCGGCCGCCGGGGACGGGCAGCCGTCTAGCGCAGTTCCACCGTCCGGCTGACCGTGCCCCCCTTCTGGCTCTTATAGGTCACCGTGACCCGGCCGCGGCCGGTCACGAACCAGACCACCTCCTGGGTGCTCTCCCCGGCCAGTCCGGCGTCCAGTTGGATCCGTCCCGGGGTCCGGCTGTCGATGAGCCGGACCTCGTCGCCCAGCCGTCCGCTGGGGTAGCCTGCGGCGGTGACCTCGAGCCCGCTCCCCTCGATGGAGAAGACATCGGGCATCACCCGCCGGTTGCGCCGGACGTTGTCGTTGATGGTGCCCAGAGCCTTCGGGTTGACGGCGGTGGCGGTCACCTTCCAGGTGTTGCCGGCCACCTTCTCCACCTTGACGTCCCCCATCTCCACCTTGGGCAGTTCGCTGGCGTGGAAGATGGCGAACATGGCGTTGCGGTGGACCAGCTCCTGGAGCATGAAGGGCGGGTTGATCCGGTTGAAGTACTTGGTGTAACCCCCCACCTCGACCTTGCCGTACTGCGGGTGGTCCACCTCGTGCCAGTCGATGTACCAGGCCCCCATTCCCAGCCGGTCGTTGTAGAACAGGTTCTGGGTCTCCCGCGAGATCAGGTCGCTGTTGGCGTCGGTGATGGCCTCGTTGAAGTACTGGCTGCGCGACCACAACTCGTTGGAGAACGACCACGCCCCGATCTCGTCGTGGGTGTAGTCGATGAACCCGCCGTGCACGGTGTAGAGCCCGCTCCAGATGACGATGTAGCGGTAGTAGGGGAGCATCAGCTCGCCCCGCCGCCCCACCGCGTCGTAGGCCGCCGCGTCCCGCCGGGAGTACTCGCCGTGGGACTCCGACCCCGGCCCCCGCAGGATCATGCCGCCCGAGTTGTGCCAGGCCTGGGCCCCCGCGATGTTGGGGTGCGCCTGCATGAACTCGCTGACGGCCCGCGACTCGGGGAGGCTGAAGGGGTACCAGTGGGCGCCCCCCTGGAGGTAGTCGGGCTGCCAGTCGGCCGGCCAGTTCCGGTTCGGGTCGTAACTGCCGGGGCCGTCCTCGTTGACCCGGCCGTCCCCGTCGTTGTCGATCCCCTCACTGCCCAGGTTGATGTAGTCCCCCTTCTCGCCGAATCCGACCGGGATCATCAGGCGCGGGTCGATGGGGCTGATGTTCATGTTCCCCTCGCCCGGGACGTACTTGCGCATCGAAGTGATGTTGCCGTCGCCGTCCAGGTCGTCGCTGGGGTCCTCGTCGACCCGCCCGTCGTCGTCGTCATCCATCGGGAAGACGCCGCTCCGGCTCGAGGACGAGGTGTTGGCGTGCTCGAACCAGTACTGGCGGCCGTCGGGGTTCTGGGTCGGCATGATGTAGAAGACCCGCTCGTCGACCACCTTCTTGACGTCGGGGAGCGAGTCGTAGTTCTCCATCAGGAACCAGGTGATATAGAGGTTGATCTCCGCCCCCTGGATCTCGTTCCCGTGGATGTTCCCGTCCACCCACATGGCGGCCTTGGAGAGCTCCGGCCCGGTGTCCGGGTTGTTGATGACCATCACCCAGAGCTCCCGCCCCCCGACGGATTTCCCGATGCTGATGAGCTTGAGGAACTTGGGGTAGGCCCGCTCGAGCTGCCGGAAGGCCTGGGTGTAGCCGTCGTAGTCGTAGTAACGGTCGAAGCGCAGGTTGACCTTCGGGTCCTTGTTCGGGACCACGAAGGAGGACTGCGCCATGGCGGTGCCCGCCATCCCAATGAGCAGGACGAGGGCGACCGCGGTCTTCAGCACGAGTTTCCGTGTCATGGTCTCCTCGCCTCCTAACGCAGGTCTACGTTACGGGTGGTCAGTCCGCCCGCTTGCTGAGCGAGCACCTCCATCACCAGCCGGGTGCCCCTCCGGGCTCGGACCATCCAGACGACCTCGGCGCTGCCCCCGGTAGCCAGGTTGCGCACCTGCTGCTGGATGTTGCCGGTCATGACGGTCACCGCGTCGTTGGGCTGCAGACGCACGGTGACCGGGGGGATGCGGCGGGTGCGCTGGCCCATGGTGCTCACCAGCGGGAACCAGCCGTCGTTGCGCACCTTGGCGGTGACCAGGTAGAGCTCTTCCCCCTTGTTCTCCACCGTCACGTCCTCCACGACCACCATCGGGGTCTGGCCGGCCAGCCAGGCGGCGAAGGCGGCGTGCTTCTGCGCCAGGTCGCGGATCTCCCCCTTGGGCGGGTTGACCCGCACGTTGGGCACGAACCCGCCGACCTCGACCTCACCCAGGGTGGGGTGCTGGACCGGGGTCCAGTCCACGAAGCCCTGGATGCCGGCCGACTCGAACCAGGCGAACCAGCGGGTCTCCTCGGAGCCGCCGCCGCGCCGTCCGGCCGCCTGCGGGGTCCGGCCCGTCATGCCGCCCATGGCTGCGCCGCCCGGACCGGCTGCGCCGCCTGCCGGCGGCAGGGTCCAGACCGGGGTGGTGAACGAGGGCAGGCCCAGCTGGTAGTAGGCGAACTGCGGCCAGGAGCCGGCCTCGCCCGAGGCCCCCGAGCCGCGCAGGCCCGTCAGCTCGATGTACTTCTGGGAGACGATGCCGTAGTAGGTGGCGTCCTGCCCCTGGATCGAGGTGGGCGCTTCGCGCGACATCATGCGGAAGGAGGTGGGTGCCGCCTGGGGCGCGGCACTGCCGCGGGCCCCACCGCGAGCTCCACCGGCACCGCCCCCGCCCATCATGGCCATCAAGGCGCTCATGTCGGGCTGGGCCGGGGTCGCGGCTGCCGCCGCTCCCCGGGCCGCCGAGGGGGCGCTCATCAGGTTGTCATAGGGGCTGAAGGTCAGCACCAGGCCGATGTTGTTGCGGGTGTAGGCGAAATCGGCCAGCGCCCGGGTCTCGACCTCGCTGACCATGTTCAGGCCGGCGTGGTCGGTGTAGTAGGGGTACTGGTGGGGCCAGTTGCGGTCCAGGTGCGTCCCGCCCGGCCCGTCCTCGTTGTACGCCCCGTCCCCGTCGTCGTCCTTGCCCTCGGTGTAGACCACGTAGACGCCCTTCTCCCCCTGGATGGGGTCGGCCCGCCGCATCAGGCGCGGGTTGTCGGGGTCCACGATCAGGGTCCCCTCGGGGGACTTGACCCGCATCTGGGTCACGAAGCCGTCGCCGTTGAGGTCGTCGCCGCCGTCCTCGTCGGCCTTGCCGTCGCGGTCCTCATCCTCGGCGTTCGGCTTGTAGACGAACTCGATCGCCTTCTGCGTGAAGAAGCGCTCGGCCCCGTCGGGGTTCAGGCGCGGCATGATGTAGACCGTGCGGGCATCCAGCAGGGCGGTGACCGCCTGGTCCTTGCCGTAGTTGGCCACCAGGTGGTCGGCCAGGTAGAGCGCCGCCATGCTTCCGATGACGTGGTTGCCTTCCAGGTTGGCCACCACCAGCAGGGCGGGGCGGGTGTCAGGATCGCCGGCGCGCCGGTTGCCCAGCGTCATCAGCCACAGATCCCGGCCCTCGGCCGTCTTGCCCAGACTGGACAGGTTCGCGACCTGGCCGTTGGCCGACGCCACCGCCCGGAGCGCCCGGGTGAAGCCGTCGAAGTTCAGATAATCGTCGTATGAGCCGGTCTGAGCGCCGACCGGAGCGGAAACAGCGGAAACAGAAGTGAGCGCCGCCGCCATCAACAGGGGCAGCACCACCGCCATCCGACCCGTCCGAGCGACCCGCCGGCACCAGCGGGGTCCCGTCATGCCCAATCTCCTTCCGGGTAGGGTATCGCCTGCAGAAAAGCGCTTTGGGATTACCCGTGGCAGGGGAGTGTTATTCAGATAAACTCTGACGACGACTAATCAGTCCTTCGATTGGGACCGATGTGATTGGTCATATTGCATTTGGAAACGGAGGCAAAGACTCCACGTAGCGGATAGGTAGTCCGGGGGGATTGTGGGCTAATCTGTCGCTGGTCCTCTGGCGTGATGAGCAGCAGCTAGACGGCGTCGACAGGAAACAGAATTGATCAGATCATCCAAGAGAATTAGCCACCGATTTCACGCTGGGGTTTGGTGTGCGCTGGAGCTAAGGCGCCAAACCGTTCCCTTTCATACTCTCTCCAACCTTTAACAGGGCTTCAAGAGCCTCCCATGAATCCATTCCAGCTCCGTGATCACCTCATCCACGAATACTCCGACTACGTCCAGAGCTTCATCCAGATCAGAGACCCACGCATCAGGGAGTATGTCGAGGGGGAGTTCGGCCGAGGGGTGCTATGGCCGGATCCGCTCCTGCAGATCAACCCGGCTTTCGAACCGAGTCAGACCGTAGATGAGCTCGTCGCTGAAGGGCTGCTTCATGAGGAGTGCGCAAAGATCTTCCGTCGCAAACAGGATCCAAGCGATCTCGGGACAACTCTCCGTCTCTACCGGCATCAGGTGGAGGCGATCCGACAGGCTCAGCAGGGTACCAATTACGTCCTGACAACCGGCACGGGCTCAGGTAAAAGCTTGGCCTACCTGATTCCTATCATTGACCGGGTGTTGGGACAGGGCTCGGGCAAAGGCATCAAGGCGATAATCATCTACCCCATGAACGCGCTGGCCAACAGCCAGGCCGGAGAATTGGAGAAGTTTGTCAAGTACGGGTATCCGGACGGGAAAGGGCCGATCTCCTACGCTCTCTATACGGGTCAGCAGAATGAGGAGGAGAAGCAGGCCATCAAGGAGAACCCTCCGGACATACTGCTAACCAACTACGTGATGCTGGAGCTGATCCTCACGCGCCTCGAGGATCGGCC
>CAYUVJ010000072.1:0-2594 GCA_964447955.1 uncultured Gemmatimonadota bacterium | reverse complement strand
GAATGCCGCGCAGGGCCTTCAGCTCCTTGTACTGGATGAGTTGCATACATATCGGGGTCGGCAGGGTGCAGACGTATCACTCCTTGTACGACGCACCAGGGAAGCTCTTCGAGCGGAGAGTCTCCAGTGCGTCGGCACTTCCGCAACGTTGGCCGGCAAGGGTTCCTTCGAGGATCAGCAGGCTGAAGTGGCGGCGGTCGCCTCAACCATATTCGGCTCAGAGGTCCACCCCCAGAACGTGATTGGGGAGTATCTACGTCGTTCTACACCGGAACTAGATGCCAGTACCGATGACTACGTCCAGACCCTGCGCCGGCGTCTCACCGATGAGAGTCATGAGATCTCATCCTCCTACGAAGCATTCCTCAGCGACCCGCTCTCCAGCTGGATCGAGAACACTTTCGGGATCTCTTCAGAGCTTGAGAGTGGTCGACTCCTACGGGCAAGGCCCAGGAGCATTCGCGGAGGAGACGGCGCAGCACAGGAACTGAGTGACCTTACTGGTGTGGATGTGAGCCGGTGCGCGGAAGCCATCGAGCAGCAACTGCTGGCGAGCTATCAGTGCGACAAGGACCCCGAAACGGGATTTCCCGCCTTCGCCTTTCGCCTCCATCAGTTCATTACTCGCGGCGATACCGTCTACGCTTCACTGGAATCCGAGAACCGGCGGGACCTCAGCCTCAGCGGACAGAAATTCGTGCCCGAAGATCGAAGCCGTATTCGTCTTCCGATGGCGTTCTGTCGGGAGTGCGGGCAGGAATACTATGTGGTTCGCCGCGAACAACCTGAGGACGGCGGGCTTGCCACATTCGTGCCCCGCGAACTACGAGACCGGTTTCACGACGACCTCAGTGAGCCCGGGTTCCTGTACCTGAGCGGTGAAGACCCGTGGCCCGAAGAGATTGCAGAGGTCCTTGACCGACTTCCCGACGAGTGGCTCGAGGAGAAGAGCGGTGGGAGGAAGATTCGCAGCAATCGTCGTGAATGGGTGCCAGCCAACCTGAGACTCGCACCCGATGGGACACCAGCGGAGGACGGTGTGCCCGTAACATTCCTGAGGGCGCCGTTCCGTTTCTGCCTGCGCTGCGGGATCGCCTACAACTTCCGCCAGCAGACCGACTTCCAGAAGCTGGGCACGCTGGGAACCGAAGGTCGCAGCACCGCCACCACGATTCTCGGACTCTCGACCATCCGAAACCTGCAGGGCGATCAGGAACTACCAGAGCATGCTCGAAAGCTGCTCAGCTTCACTGACAACCGTCAGGATGCGTCTCTTCAGGCGGGTCACTTCAATGACTTCATCGAGGTGGGGCTGCTCCGTTCGGCTCTGCGGCGTGCTGTGGTGGCAGCCGGGCCGGAAGGGCTTAGCTACGACGACCTGGTCCAGAGGGTCTTTGAAGCTCTCAACATCCCTCTGGAGCACTACGCCCGAGAGCCGGACGTGCAGTTCGACGCATTGGAACGCACCAAGGGAGCGTTGCGACGGGTGCTAGGTTACCGGCTGTATCGTGATCTACAGCGTGGCTGGCGGGTCACGTCTCCCAACCTGGAACAATGCGGCCTTCTAGATATCCACTACAGTTCCCTGGATGATCTCTGCCGATCTGACGAGCACTGGGGGGATTGTCACGCGGCCCTTGCGGGCTCAAGCCCTGAGGTCCGCCAGCGGGTTGCACGCACGCTGCTCGATCTCATGCGCCGGGAACTTGCCATCCGGGTCGACTACCTGGATCGGGACTATCAGGAGAGCATCAGACAGCAGAGCTACCAGTACCTGATCGACCCGTGGGCAGTAGATGAGAACGAACGACTGTTCAGGGCCTCGACGGTACTGCCAAGATCACGTCGGCAGGCGGACTACGGTGGTCATGTATTTGTTTCCGCTCGTTCGGGCTTTGGCCAGTTCCTCGGCCGGTCAGACACGTTCGACGCGTCCTTCGGGCAGCTCAGTTCTCAGGACCGCGAACAGATCATACTGAACTTGTTCGAGTTGCTGAGGCTTGCGGGCCTTGTGGTCAGGGTCCTCGAGCCGAGGGACGAAGAGGACGTGCCGGGTTATCAGATCTCGGCGGCTTGCATGCGGTGGGTAGCCGGTGCTGGAGAGGCCATCTACCACGACCCCATCCGCATTCCACGTGTCCCCGAAACGGGGTCTAGCCCTAACCCATTCTTCATCCACTTCTACGAGCAGATTGCCGCCGATGCGATGGGTATCCAGGCTCGAGAACACACCGCCCAGGTCAAGTACGAGCTACGCGTGCAACGAGAAGAGCAATTCCGAACAGCTCAGCTTCCCATCCTGTTCTGCTCTCCCACCATGGAACTCGGGGTAGACATCTCCGAACTCAATGTCGTGAACATGCGGAATGTCCCGCCCACCCCGGCCAACTACGCTCAGCGGAGCGGTCGGGCGGGGCGGGGAGGCCAGCCGGCGCTTGTCTTCACTTATTGCTCTGGACTGAGCCCGCATGACCAGTACTTCTTCAAACGGCCAAGTCTCATGGTGGCGGGTGAGGTCAGCCCTCCCCGGCTTGAACTCGCCAATGAAGACCTGGTCAGAGCGCACGTTCAGGCGATCTGGCTCACCGAGGCCG
>CAYUVJ010000071.1:4234-8998 GCA_964447955.1 uncultured Gemmatimonadota bacterium | reverse complement strand
ACCGAGGCCTTCTCACGACGGACCTCTTCGAGCGTGCGCTGCTTCTGAGCGAGCTCGGCCTGGAGCCGCTGCAACTCGGCCTGCCGTTCCGTTACGGTCTGCTCCGCCTTATCCGCGGCCGCGCACGCCTGTTCCAGCTGCGTGAGCTGCTCGGGAGTAGGCCGCTTCGTACAACCCGTCAGAAGCGAACCTGACAGGAAGAGCACCGCAAGGAAGCCGGTCGCGACCAGCTTCGGGGCCTTCCTCATGGACAACCTCCTGGTTCCTCGATCGTAGATGACCGGCCCATCAGGCCGAAGTCACATAATCCGGACCCCATACTCCGGATCACACAGGATCAAGTTATGCGTTGATTCCTACTATTACTACTGAAACCCAATACTACCCGAGCCCTGAGGGGCGTCAAGCGGAATCCCGGCAGCTGTAAGGCACAACGAGCGCCATCGGCTGCCGTCTAGCTCCATCGGGCATCAACCGGCCCCGGGGGACCCCGGTCCGGCGGTCATCCGGTCCGTACCCCTCATCACTCCGGATCGTCTCGGATGTTCCGCGGCCGATGGCGGAATCGGCGAGCCCACGGTCGATCCCCGCCCCGGTGGTCAGTCCTTCAGTCTCAGGCCCAGTTCATCCAGCTGGTCGGTGCTCACCGGCCCCGGGCAGCCGTCCAGCAGGGAGAGGGCGGCGGTGGTCTTGGGGAAGGCGATGACCTCGCGCAGGGAACTGGCCCCGGCCAGCAGCATGACGATACGGTCGAACCCGAAGGCGATACCGCCGTGCGGCGGGGCCCCGTAACGCAGTGCTTCGATGAGGAACCCGAACTTCTCCCGGGCTTCTTCGTCGCTCAGGCCCAGCAGCCGGAACATGGCGGCCTGGTCGTCGGAACGGTGGGTCCGGATGCTCCCGCCGCCGATCTCGTACCCGTTCAAGACCGCGTCGTAGGCCCGGGCGGTCAGGGCCAGGGCGCGCTGGTGCCACTCCGGAGACATCCCGGCCGCGTTGCCCCCCTCCGGGATCTCGGCCACCAGGGCCCGGAAGGCCTCCGGGTCGGCCGGCGCCGTGAAGGGATGATGGACGGCCGTCAGCCGCCCGCTCTCGGCATCCTGTTCGACCAGTGGGAAGGCCCGGATCCAGGCGAACTTGAAACCGCCCTCCCGGGTCAGTTCCAGCCGGCGGGCCAGATCGACCCGCAGGGCTCCCAGGGCCTCCAGGGCGGTCCGCCAGGTATCGGCGACCAGCAGGACCAAGTCGCCCGGCGAGGCCTCCAGCCGGTCTACGATACCCTGCTGTTCCCCGGCCGAGAGGAACTTGGCCACCGGGCCGTCCAGCCCATCGGTCGCCACGGTCAGGGGGACGACCCCCTTGGCCCCATAGGTCCGGGCCACTTCGGTCAGCTCGTCCACCACCTTGCGGGTGGGACCTCCGGCCCCCGGGACGGCCAGGGCCCGCACGGTCCCCCCCTCGGCCAGGACCGAGCGGAAGACCTTGAACTCACCGGCCGAGACCACATCCGAGACGTCCCGGATCTCCAGGCCGTACCGCAGGTCGGGTTTGTCGCTGCCGAAGCGCTCCAGAGCCTCGTCCATGGTGAACCGGGGGAAGGGGGTCTCGGCCTCCACGCCCAGCACCTCCCGGAGCAGACGCACCAGATAGCTTTCTGAGACCTCCAGTACGTCGGGCTCGTCCACGAAGGACATCTCCACGTCCACCTGGGTGAACTCGGGCTGCCGGTCGGCCCGCAGGTCCTCGTCCCGGAAGCAGCGCACGATCTGCACATAGCGGTCGAAGCCGCTCATCATGAGGAGTTGTTTGAACTGCTGCGGTGACTGCGGCAGGGCGTAGAAGCGCCCGTGGTGGATCCGGCTGGGGACCAGGTAATCCCGTGCCCCCTCGGGAGTGGAACGGATCAGGAAGGGAGTCTCGATCTCCAGGAAGTCCCGCTCGTCGAAGTAGCGCCGGGTCGCCTGGGCGGCCCGGTGGCGCAGCATCAGGTTGCGCTGCAGCGGAGGCCGGCGCAGGTCGAGATAGCGGTAACGCAGCCCGGTCTCCTCGCTGGCCGTCATCTGCTCGTCGATGACGAAGGGGGGGGTCGCCGTCTTGGCCAGCAGGACCACACCCGCCGCCAGCAGTTCGACCTCGCCGGTGGTCATGTCGGGGTTCACAGCGTTCTCCGGGCGCCGCCGCACCGTCCCGATGACCTGGAGGACGTCCTCCAGCCGGGCGGCCCGGGCGATGTCGAGTCCCGCCGGGGCGTCGGTGGGGTCGACCATGATCTGGAGTTCCCCGTAGCGGTCGCG
Organism: uncultured Gemmatimonadota bacterium; assembly: GCA_964447955.1. Lineage (GTDB taxonomy): Bacteria > Blakebacterota > Blakebacteria > Blakebacterales > CAYUVJ01 > CAYUVJ01. The sequence continues at coordinate 6,704 of CAYUVJ010000071.1, read as the reverse complement.
CAGGTTGATGAAGATCAGTCCGCCGTGGTCGCGCTGACTGGCCACCCAGCCGGCGACCGTCACCTGCTCCCCGTCGTGGGCACTCCGGATCTCTCCGCAGGCATGCGTGCGATAGGTGGTCCCCAGCAGCGGCGACGCGCTCATGCTCCTTCCTCCTCGTCCCCTGAGGCCAGCCGCTCGAAGACCGCCTCGACGGCTCCGGCCATCGGCACGGTCCGCTCGCTCGAGTCGACCAGGTCCTTCAGCGTGATGTTCCCCCCTGCCAGTTCGTCGTCCCCGGCGATGAGGGCCATCCGGGCTCCGAGCCGGTTGGCCTCGCGCATCTGGGCCCGTACGGAACGTCCGGCCAGGTCGATGTGAGCGGCCACCCCGGCCCGGCGCAGCTCGTCGGCCAGACCGAAGAGCACCCGGCGGGCCTCCTCCCCGACCGGCACCAGCGCCACCTCGGTGCGCGGCTCGAAGACCAGGTCCTCACCGGCCGCCGCCAGGGCGATGAGGATGCGCTCGAGACCGGCGGCATAACCCACCGCAGGGATACGCTTGGCGCTGCCCAGCATCTCGGCCAGCCCATCGTAGCGCCCCCCGCCGCCGAGGGCGTCCTGGGCCCCCAGGTCGTCGGAGAGTATCTCGAAGGTGGTCCGTTCGTAGTAGTCGAGTCCCCGGACCATGCGCGGGTCGACCGTATAGGCGACCCCGCGGTCGTCCAGCAGGGTCTTCACCGTCTCGAAGTGGTGCCGGCACTCCTCGTCCAGGTGGTCGAGCTGGCTGGGGGCACCGGCCGTGACCGTCCGGCAGCCCTCCTTCTTGCAGTCGAGGACGCGCAGGGGGTTGGTGTCGATACGGGCCCGGCAGTCGGTGCAGAGGGCCCCTTCGATCCCGCGCAGGAACGCGACCAGCAGTTCGCGGTAGGCCGGACGGCAGCGCCGGCAGCCCAGGCTCCCCAGGTGGAGCCGCCAACTGGAGAGCCCGATGGCCTCCAGCACGGCCAGCAGGTTGAGGATGACCTCGGCGTCGGCCTCGGGGGCCTCGGTCCCCACGATCTCAGCGCCGAACTGGTGGAACTGGCGGGCCCGACCCTTCTGGGGAGCCTCCTGCCGGAACATCGGGCCCAGGTAGTAGAGTTTGTCCACCACGCCCTGGGCATCCATCCGATGCTCCAGGTAGGCGCGGACCACCCCGGCGGTGCCTTCGGGCCGCAGGGTCAGGCTGCGCCCTCCCTGGTCGGGGAAGGTGTACATCTCCTTGCCCACGATGTCGGTGTGCTCCCCGATACCCCGGGCGAAGAGCTGGGTCTCCTCGAAGACGGGGGTGCGGATCTCCCGGTACCCGTAATCGAACATCACACTGCGCACGGTCTCCTCGACCAGCTGCCAGGCCTCGGTCTCGCCGGGCAGCAGGTCCCGCGTGCCGCGCACCGCCTGGATGCTCTCGGTACGGTCGCTGCGGTCGTCCTTGCCTGTACTCATCGTCCTCCATCCATCGCTTGGATATCCCGTACCGGTGTCCGCCGGCTCAGGAAGAACCAGATGCCGAGGGCCGCTCCCAGCACATCGGCCGCCAGGTCGAACGGGTCGGTGGAACGTCCCGGCACGCCGAACTGGTGCAGTTCGTCGATCCAGCCCCAGAGTGCGGTCAGGGCGAGGGCCCCCTGTCCCAGGTCCCAGCGGGAGGCCTCGGGCCGCACCGCGACCAGGGCGTTGGCGGCCAGCATGCCCAACAGCGCGTACTCCGCCATATGGGCCAGCTTGTCCACCCCGAAGAAGGTGAAGAGGGACTCACTCCCCAGGCTGATCGAGGATCCGTACCAGATGGTCGCGGCCCAGACCAGGAACAGGGTCCAGGCTACGGGGGCGCGGTGCAGGGGGGCCAGACCCTCAACCCTTCAACTCGAAGTACTGCTTCTCCTCTTCCGCGATGGCCGTCAGGACCTCGCCCGGAGTGCGGGCGTTGTTCAGGCGGACGCGGAACTCCTCGTAGCTGAGGAGCCGGGAGATCCGGCTGAGCGCCTTGATATGAGGACCCGCCGCCTCCTCGGGGCCGACCAGCAGGAAGACCAGGGTGACCGGCTGGCCGTCAAGGGCTTCGTAGGCTACCGGCTCGGCACAGCGGCCGAAGGCGGCGATCAGACCGTCCACGACGTTGGTTTTCCCATGGGGGATGGCCACCCCGTTTCCCACCCCGGTGCTCATGAGCTGTTCGCGGGCCCGGACGGCCTTCAGGACGGCATCGCGGTCCCGGGCGGCCCCGTCGGCGACCACCAGGTCGACCAGACGTTCGATGACCTGGTCCTTGTCGTCAGCCTTCAGGTCGAGATCGATACGGGCGTCGGTGAGGATTTCGGTGAGTCTCATGGGAGCCTAAACTCGGCGTGGCCCCGCAGGGCGTCAACAGGATATGCGTGGAAGATACCCCGGTGGCGGGGTCCCTTCAACATACAGTAATTTCATATGGTCATGTCCGCTTCACACGC
>CAYUVJ010000071.1:0-4224 GCA_964447955.1 uncultured Gemmatimonadota bacterium | reverse complement strand
CGCACAGTGTTCCCGCTCACCGCTCCCGGCCGTCTGCGGGCCGGTCCGACCGACCGCCCGGCAGCCGCTGGCAACGACCACCCTGGTCCTCTGGGCGGTCCTTCTTTCCCCTCCCCCGGCCCGGGCCGGGGTCACCGCTGCCCCCCCGCCGCAAGATCCTCCGACCGCTTCCGGCGAGGTGATCTATGTCTTCCGCCCCGATCGGCGGCCGGCCCGCGACCTCCCGTTCACCGAACCGGTCTACCCGCGGATCGGCCTGGCCCTGAGCGGAGGAGGAGCCCGGGGGATGGCCCATATCGGCACCCTGATGGCTCTCGAGGAGGCCGGCCTGCAGCCCGACCTGGTCGTCGGGGTCAGTGCCGGGGCCATCGTCGGGGGGCTTTACGCCTCGGGCTACACCCCGGCGGAACTGGCCGAACTGGTCGGACGGACCGACTGGCAGGCCCTCTTCACCGACGCCCCGGAGCGCACCAGCCTCTACCTGGCCCAGAAGGAACAGCGGGCCACCTACACCCTCCAGTTCCGCCTGGAGGGCCTGCGCCCCATCCTGCCGACCAGCTACATCACCGGTCAGCGGGTGAGCGCTTTGTTGAGTGATCTGGCTTTCCGCGGCGAATACCGGTCGAACGGGGATTTCGACGCCCTGCGCATCCCCTTCCGGGCGGTCTGCACCGACCTGCTCACCGCCGAGCGGGTAGTGCTGGCCGAAGGGAGTCTCTCGGAGGCGATGCTGGCCTCCTCGGCCGTGCCCGTCCTGCTGGCCGCAGTCCCGTGGGACGAACACCTGCTGGTGGACGGCGGCCTGGTGGACCCGGTCCCGGTCGATGTGGTGGCCGCCCTGGGAGCCGAGCTGATCATCGCCTCGGACGTCTCGGCCGCCCTGCGTCCGGCCTCCCGGCTGAACAACCCCCTCGAGGTCGTTGACCAGGTGATGAGCATCACCATGCTCGGCCCCAAGCAGGCATCGCTGGAGCGTGCCGACATCGTGGTCGCTCCCTCCCTGCCGGGGCATCTCTCCACCGACTTCGAGGATCTCGACACCCTGGTGACGGCCGGCTATCAGGCGGCCCGGGAGGCCATCGCCCGCTGGGAGCGGGGCGACGGCACCCGGCACCGGACCCGGCTGGCCGGGGTCCATCCCGGGGAGGGCCGGGCCCTCTACGTGACCGGGATCGAGGTACGGGGGGGGAGCGCCGAGCAGCAGGACCGGGCTCGGGCCTTTCTGGCCTCCGAGCTGCTGGGGCAGGATACCGATCCCAGGGGCCTCGCCATGGCCGCCCATCGGGTGCTTGACGACGGCAGTCTGGAGGACGACGTGCTGCGGGTGCTGGTCGCACCCGGGGCGGACACCGCCGGGACCGCACCCCTACGGGTAGTGCTCGAAGTGGAGATCACCAGCCGGCCCGACCTGCGCGAGGTCCGGTTCGAAGGGGTCGACCTCTTCGAGGTCTCGGAACTGCGCCGCATCCTGCATTCCCGACCCGGAGAACCGGTGGACCGCCGGGCGGTGGCCGCCGATGTGGCGGCGATCGAACGCTACTACCACGAGCGCGGGTATCCCCTGCCGCTCGTCCAGGAGGTCCGATTCGACCCGGCACGGGGACGTCTCGACTTCGTGGTGGACGAGGGGCGTGTGAACAGTATCCGCTACGAGGGGCTGGAACAGACCCGTCCGGTGGTCATCCGGCGGGAACTCCCCTTCGCCGAGGGCGAACCGCTGGGTGTGGTGCCCATCCAGCAGACCATCGACGACATCTACGGGACCGGACTCTTCGAGCGGGTCGCCATCGAGCCGGCCCGGGCCCCGGGGGGCGGCCTCGACCTCACCGTACGGGTGAGCGAACGCTCCTCCGATCTGGTCCGGCTGGGCCTCCATTACCTCGAGGAACAGCAGACCGAGGGTTACCTGGAGTACGCCGACGTGAACTTCCTGGGGCTGGGCGGACGGCTGGGGGTGCGTGGGCTGTTGGGACCCCGCCGTGCGGCCATCACCTTCGAGACCCGGCTCGACCGGCTCTTCGACACTTACTTGACCTACATGATCCAGGGGGGCTGGAAGCGCGAAGAGGTCCATGCCTACAGCGGCGACCGGCGCAGCGGTACCTACGAGGACACCGGGTGGGAACTCCTGCTGGCGGTCGGTCAGCAGGTCCGCCGGCTCGGTCAGCTGCGGGCCGGCCTGCGGCTCGAGGACGTGCGGGCGATCAACCTGGAGGGGGTCGGGATCGCCAACACCGACCATCGGATCCGGGGGTTCGAGCTGCGCAGCACCGTGGAGACCCTCGACCGCCTCCCCTTCCCCACCAGCGGGACCCGGCAGGAGTTCGTCTACGAGACGGCCGCCGACGCCCTGGACGGCAGTATCTCGTACGTACGTCTTCAGCTCGCCCTCGACTCCTACCACACCATCCGCCGACACACCCTGCACCCCAGGCTCTTCTTCGGCAGCGCCGACGCCACCCTCCCCCCGGTGCGCTGGTTCCGGCTGGGGGGGATGGATTCTTTCTACGGCTATGCCCGTGACCAGGTGCGGGGACGCCAGGTCCTGCTCCTGTCGGGGGAATACCGCTACCGCATCCCCTGGGGCCCGGTGGCCCCGCTCATCCTCTCGGTGCGTTACGACTGGGGGGGCGGCTGGGCGGACGCCGAGTCCTTCGCCCTGGAGGACATGCGCAGTGGGGTCGGGCTGAAAGTCTCGCTCGACAGCATCGTGGGGCCACTCGAGATCGCTTACGGAGTGCGGGAAGGGCGGCAGGAACGCCTCTACCTGGGCTTCGGCTTCCGGTTCTGAGCGTCTACTCCCTCAACACATCCCTCAAACGGGCCACCGCCTCGGGATCGAGTCCGCCTTCCTCGGCGGTGCGCAGGTTCAGGCGCACCAGCAGTCGGTAGAGGTCGGCCAGCTCCGGATCCGATGCTTCCAGGGCGGCCAGATGCCGGCCCACCACCCCGTCGTCCCCCCGACTGACCGGCCCGGTCAGCCCGTCCGGGAGCCCGTGCCGGGCCAGCCCCTCCAGTGCGGCCTGCATGCCGGGGAGGATGGCGGCGTTCAGGAAGTCGGCCGGCAGGTCGAGCCGGTCGGCCACCTCGGCGGCCGCCCGGGCCAGGGCCATCACCCCGGTGGCGCTGAGGACCCCGGCCGCATGATAGAGGGTCTTGTCCGCCGCTGCGATGGTCACCGGCCGGGTTTCCAGGATCGCCGCCAGATGATGGCCGAAGGCCAACCCCGCCTCGTTCCCCTCCAGGGCGGTGAAGACCCCGCGCAGGCTTGCGGCGTCCCCTTCCCGGTCGGGGAAGGGGCGCAGGGGATGGAAGGAGAGACTGGCGGCTGCGCCCGAGGGTGTCGCCGGCGCCAGCACCGCCGCCGGTTCGGTGGCCGAGGCCTGCATCAACAGGCTGCCGGGGCGCAGTCCCGCCCCTTCGCCCAGCCGGGCGGCCACCCCGGCCAGATGCCGGTCGGGCACGGTGACCAGCACGAGTCGGGCCTGCTCCCCCAGACCGGACCAGGGATCATGGATGGTTGCGGCGCCCGTCCCGGAGGCCAGGCGGGCCACACCCTCCTTCGAGCGGCCCCCCACCGCCACGATCGGGAAGCCGGCCGTCTGCAGGGCACGGGTGAGGGCGCTTCCCACCCGGCCCGGCCCGATACAGGCCGCCGGCCACTCCTTCGGATCGGGTGGATCCGCCGGCTCCCAGGCCGGCCAGGCGCGTTCACTCGCCATCGTCATCCCCCCCGACGGTTCCCGGGTTCCGGTCCTGGACCACCGCCGTTTCCGCGGCCGGGTCGTTCCCGGTCGGGAGGGCCGGGATCTGGCGCCAGGCCAGGGTGCCGTCCCAGTCCAGCCGGGAGCGCAGACGTCCGGCCTGGGTAGCGCTGGTCCGCAGTCGCAGCCGCACCCCCTCCTCGTCCCATTCCTCGTCCAGGACCCGGCCGGTCTCGTGGAAGAGGCCGACCAGCTCGGTCCGCGAACGGGGGATCTCACACTCCACCACGACCTGCTGCCGGCGGGCCTGACGGACCAGGGCGGCCTTCAGGTCGCTCAGACCGGCCCCGGTGGCCGCACTCACGATCACCGCCTCGGGCCAGCTGGCCCGCACCCGCCGTTCCAGCCCTTCCATAGCCTGGTCCTGCTTGTTGAAGACCATCAAGGTGGCGTGATGCAGGATGCCCAGCTCGTCGAGTATCCGGTTGGCGCTGGTGATGTGGTCTTCGAACCAGGGGTG
>CAYUVJ010000070.1:5466-9083 GCA_964447955.1 uncultured Gemmatimonadota bacterium | reverse complement strand
CGCCGTCACATCCGATGCTACCTTCCGGGGTCATCGCTCCTTCGACCCCACCGCCGGGCGCTTCCTTGCAGGTCGGGCGGCAAGGTCCCGGGCGGGTCCGGCCGGACTTCCCGGAAGGCCCTACTTCCGGCGGGTCAGGGTGATGATCCCACCCACCATGTCGCTGTCGAAGGTGCCGGCCAGGGAGTCCCCATCCAGTCGCAGGAGGAAGGAGATACGCAGGTACAGCCCGTCGGGGCTGGAGAAATTGATCCAGCCGGTCAGGACCCCTTCGTCCCAGATCAGGTCGCGGAACGGGGTGCCGGCCACTCCCATCTCAGGCACTCCGAAGGTGCCGGTCAGAGTCCCGGCCTCCTCGCGCAGGGAGACGACGGCCCCGACCTGCATGTCCTCGCCCTCGACCCAGGCCGGTCCGCTCCAGTCGCCCAGCACGGCCGCCCAGGGGGGGCCGGCCGGCTCACGGGAGGCCGCTCCGCCGCCGGCACAGCCGGCCGCCAGGGTGAACGCGAAGAGCAGAATGACAGATATGGTCGTGCGCACGGTCGTCCTCCGGTCAGGTTGTTCCGGTCGTCGGCTCACGGACGATCTTCCCTCACCGTATCATCCGCCACCGGCTCCAGCCAGTGCCGGAGCAGTCCCGGCGTGACATGGCTGGTCCACAGGAAGCGATAGCGCTCCCGCTGGTTATCCCAGGAGGCCTCCCCGCCGGTCACGAAGGCCCGCACCAGCTCGTACCCGTCCCGATAGTTGAAGACATAGCCCCGATAGGTCTGGATGAAGGCCACCTTCTTGTCCGCCTGGGCCGGGGTCATCAACGCCCACCGCTGCAGGTAGACGGCCGCTTCGGCTGCGGACGCCCCCTGCTCGAAGAGCATAAGGGCCGCGTTGCCGGTGGCATGGTCGAGGAGCCCTTTCAGCCGCAGCACACCGAGCATCCGGGCGGCATCCTCGTCCGGGCGGCCGATGGCCGGCAGGACCTCCCGGCGGTAGTAGTCCTCCTGCTCACCCGGGCCGAAGATTATCTCCGCCCCCAGGTCGGCGCCTCCTTCGGCGATGAAGCTCTGCGGGGAGTAGAGGGGGTAGACCCAGAACTCCACCCACCCCTCCCCGGCGGCCAGCACGCGGTCCTTGATGGTCAGTTCGGTGTGGTGTCCCGGGTAGGCCTCATGGGCCACGTAATGCAGGATGTCGTCGGCCCGGCGGGGCAGGTCGGTGTTGATCTCGATCCGCGAGACCCCGCCCCCCTGATACCAGTTGTAGGCCCCCCAGGGCTGATCGCTGACCAGGGCCAGTTCCAGATGCTCCTCGGCGGGGATGGGCAGGAAGCTCTGGGTACGCCCGCGGCAGATCTCGGCGGCGGTCTCGAAGAGGGGCAGGATCCGTTCGCGCGGGACGATGAACCGGGCCTCCCAGGCCTGCAGCCGGGCGGCCAGCTCCCCGTTCACCGCCACCCCCAGGACGGCCGCCAGCTGCCGGTGGGTCTCGACCAGGGCCTCCTCGGGGTACCAGTGGGGGGTATGGTCGTAGAGCCCGGCCACCTCCTCGGTGAAGGTCAGCGGTTCGCCCTGCAGCAGCCGCAGCCGGGTGGCGAAGGCCCGCAGCTGGGTGACCAGGAAGGTGACCCGGGGCAGCAGCGGATCCTGGTCGGCCAGCTCCGCTTGCAGCCGGGCGGTGCGGGCGGCCAGTTCCTCCAGGGGGACCGGCTCACCCCGGGCGGCCTCCTCGCGCCAGGCTGGAGGGCCGGCATAGGCGTCCACGAATCCCGGGTCGTGCCGGTCGATGGCCAGGGCCAGGTGAACGTACTCCTCGGCCGATTCGTCGAGCCGCATCGTGTCATCCCTTCCGCAGGCGGTCAGCAGCAGCAGTCCGAGCAGGCCCAGACGCCCGATCCAGCGTCGGGACGGCGTCCCCGGGCCGGTCCCGGCGGACCGGCTCCGCAGCCTTGCTCCGCCCCCTGGGAGACGGTATGGTGGGGGCGAAAGAAAGGCGATATCTTTTCTTTTCGAGACGGGGCAAGCACTTACGACGGGGCGGGCGCCGCCGCCGGGGTCGGCTGTCGGAGACCGCTCCTTCCTTGCACCCATCATGGAGCCGCGGACGGTGACAACGGACACGTCGGAATCCTTCCTGAAGGGTCTCTTCGAGCGGGACTGGGCCCGTCGTGCGATCACGGAGGTCCGGGTGCTGGAGCCGCGGCCGCCCCGTTTCGGGGAGTGGCCGGACGCCCTCGATCCCCGGCTGGTCGAGGTCTACCGTCAGCGGGGCATCGAACGCCCCTGGATACACCAGAGCCGGACCTGGGAGCAGGTACTGGCCGGACGGGACGTGGTGGTGGTGACCCCCACCGCCTCGGGCAAGACGCTCTGCTACAACGTCCCCATCCTGAACACCGTGCTCTCCGATCCCTCTGCCCGGGCCCTCTACCTCTTCCCGACCAAGGCGCTCAGCCAGGACCAGGTCAACGAACTCCAGGCGGTCATCGATGCCCTGGAGGCCGACATCAAGACCTTCACCTACGACGGCGACACCCCCAGCGACGCCCGCCAGGCCATCCGGGCCCAGGGGCACCTGGTGGTGACCAACCCGGACATGCTGCACCAGGGGATACTACCCCACCACACCCGCTGGCAGAAACTCTTCGAGAACCTGCGCTACGTGGTCGTGGACGAGCTGCACAACTACCGGGGGGTCTTCGGCAGCCACGTGGCCAACCTCTTCCGGCGGCTGCGGCGCATCTGCCGCTTCTACGGTTCCGACCCGGTCTTCATCTGCGCCTCGGCCACCATCGCCAACCCGGGGGAACTGGCCTCGGCCCTGCTGGAGCGGCCCGTGACGGCGGTGGAGGAGAACGGGGCCCCCCAGGCCCGCAAGTACTTCGTCCTCTACAACCCGCCGGTGGTCAACGAGCAGTTGGGCATCCGGGCCAGCGCCCTCAGCCACGCCCGCAAATGGGCGCGGATCCTGATCCGACAGGGGCTTCAGACCATCGTCTTCGCCGGCTCCCGGCTCCACGTTGAAGTGCTGACCAAGTACCTGAAGGACACCTTCGACGCCGGCCGGGTGACCGAGCCGAGCATCCAGGGCTACCGCGGCGGCTATCTGCCCAACATGCGCCGGCAGATCGAGAAGGGCCTGCGGGAGGGGCGGATCCGCGGGGTGGTCTCGACCAACGCCCTGGAACTGGGGATCGACATCGGTGACCTTCAGACCTGCGTGATGGCCGGATACCCGGGCACCATCGCCAGCGCCTGGCAGCAGGCCGGCCGGGCGGGCCGGCGGGCGGAGGCCTCGGCCGCCATCCTGGTGGCCTCCTCGCGCCCCCTCGACCAGTTCATGGTCACCCACCCCGAGTACTTCTTCGGACGCAGCCCCGAGCACGGCCGGATCAATCCCGACAACCTGCTCATCCTGGTCAGCCACATCAAATGCGCCGCCTTCGAACTTCCCTTCGAGGAGGGGGAACGCTTCGGCGATGAGCCGCTGGCGGAGATCCTCGATTATCTGGTCGAGCAGAAGGTGCTCAACAAGGCCGGCGGACGCTGGCACTGGATGCAGGATGCCTATCCGGCCGACGGGGTCTCCCTGCGCAGTGCCGCCCCGGAGAACTTCGTGGTCAT
>CAYUVJ010000070.1:0-5456 GCA_964447955.1 uncultured Gemmatimonadota bacterium | reverse complement strand
GACACCACCGACGGGGCGAAGGTGATTGCCGAGGTGGACTTCGACGCCGCCCCGATGACGCTCTATTCTGGGGCCATCTACATGGTCCAGTCGGAGCAGTACCAGGTGGAACGGCTCGACTACGAGCACCGAAAGGCCTACGTGCGCAAGGTCGACACCGACTTCTTCACCGATGCCATCTCCTACACCCGGGTGCGCATCCTGGACGTCTTCGACTCCTCGCTCCCCGAGGCGCTGACCCGGGGGGAGGCGGTGGGGCCGAAGCAGGATCCCGAGGCGGCGGCCGAGGAGAAGCCGCCGGGGACCAGCACGCAGGGGGCCGGGGAGTCCATCTCCACGACGACACCCGATGCCGTAACCTCCCCGGCCTCCGACTATGTCATCGAATGGGGTGAGGTCCACGTGCTCACCCACGTCTCGGGCTTCAAGAAGATCAAGTTCTACACGGCCGAGAACGTGGGCTACGGCGAGGTCAACCTGCCCGACCATGAGATGCACACCACCTCGTTCTGGCTGACCGTCCCCGAAGCGGTGCTGGAGCCGTTGCGAGTGAGCCGCTCCGAGATCGTCGACGGCATGTTCGGCATCGCCTACGCCCTGCAGGAGGTGGCCGCCCTGCATGTCATGGGGGACGTTCGTGACCTGGGGCGGAGCGTGGGGGACAAGTCGGCCACCTGGCATGCCAGCCTGGGCCGGGGGAGCCGCGGGGTGCGCTACTCCACCGGTCTGGGCCGGGCTGAGACCGACGTCGACCTGGAGGCCCTTGAGACCTTCCAGCCGACCATCTTCCTCTACGACAACTATCCCGGGGGGATCGGCTTCTCCAATCGGCTCTACGACCTGGCCCCGACCCTGCTGGGGGCCACCGCTGAGCTGATCCGCGGGTGCGGCTGCCCCGAGGGCTGTCCGTCGTGCGTCGGACCGGTGGGCGAGGTCAGCCCGCAGGGTAAGGCCACCGCCCTGGCCATCCTGGAACGGGTGCTGGGTGGGGCGGAGGCCCGCGCAGTGGCCGCGAGCGATGCCGTGGCCGCGAGCGATGCCGTGGCCGATGGGCAGAGCGCCGGGAGTCCGGGGTGATGAAGGGGGAGGGGGACATCCGCGACCGGCTGGCCAGGGCCCTGGAACGCGGCACGCTCAAGTCGGCCGGTTCGGAACTGAGTCCGGCCATGCGCAAGAAACTGGAGCGGGCACTGGCCGGCACCCCCCACGGTCGCCGCGCCCCGCCCGGTGCCATCGACCCGGCCGGGGACGGGATCCCGGCCGCTCCCGATCCCTTCCAGGCCGATTTCCCGCCCCCCCGGATCTACCGCGCCAACCTGCTCTCGGATGTGGCCGCCTTCTCGACCCATAACCGCCGCCGGGACGGGCTGACCGGTCGGGAACTGACCACCCCGGCGGGCAACGTGCTGCAGCGCCGCTGGCGGGTGCCGCTCTCCGAACTGGCCAGCGCCGCCGACCTGGCCGGAGCCTCGGAAGGCGCGGGAGTGCTGGCCGAACTGATGGATCAACCGCCGCTGACCGGTCTGGACCCCCGCCAGGCCCTCTACCTGGACACCGAGACCACCGGGCTGGCCGGTGGGACCGGCACCTACGTCTTCCTGCTGGGGATGGGTTGGGTGGAGAAGGATGCCTTCGTGGTCGAGCAGCTCTTCCTGCGCGACTTCGCCGAGGAGGCGGCCCTGCTGCACCGGGCCCGACAGTTGGCCGACCGGCACGGCACCCTGGTCACCTTCAACGGACAGCGCTACGACGTCCCGCTGCTGGACACCCGGCTGGTCATGAACCGCCAGCTCCCCGACCTGCGGGAGCGACCCCACCTCGACCTGCTCCCCCTCTCACGCCGTCTCTACGGAGGTCGTTTCGACGACTGCCGGCTGCAGACACTGGAGAAGGAACTTCTGGGGCAGCACCGTTTCGGGGACATTCCCGGTTTCGAGATCCCGGGTCTCTACTTCCGCTACCTGAGCGACGGCGACTCCGAGCCGCTGGTCCCGATCTTCGAGCACAACTTCCTGGACGTGGTCACCCTGCTCTCCCTGACCGCGCACTTCCTCCACCTCTGCCGCCAGCCGACCCGCGACCCCCGGGCTCTGGGCGGGCTGGGGCGGCTGCACGAGAAGCGGGGGAACCGGGAACAGGCGCTGGAACTGCTCGAGGCCGCCCACGCCCAGCGGGCGGCCACCTACCGCGACCTGCGCGAACTCGGCTTCCTCTACAAGCGGCAGGGGGAGCACGCCAAGGCCTTCGGGGTCTGGGAGATGCTGGTGGCCCGTCAGCAGCGCTCCGGCCGCACGCTGGGTTTCGACGTCACTCCCTTCATCGAGGCGGCCAAGCACCTGGAGCACCGGGAGGGGGCGTTCGGGAAGGCGCTCGGCTACACGCAGGCGGCCCTGCGCGCCCTGGGAGCGGCGGGCAGCGAGCCCGGTCCGGCCGCCGCCCAACACCGCCGGTTGGAACACCGCGCCCAGCGGCTGGAGCGCCGGCTCCAGACCGGGCGGAAGGACGCGGCGTGAACGGCGATGCCGCCCACCGGTCCGATCACGGGTCCACTCCCGACCCGGCGCCCGCTCCCCCGGCGGATCCTGAGGGCCCCGGTCCGAACCTGCTGACCTTCCTGGTCGTGCTGGGAGCGATCGGGGGGATCCTGCTGATGATGCTGGGGCTGCCCATGACGGGTGGTGCCTTGGTCCTGCTCTCCCTGGCCGGGCATTTCGCCCTCCGCCCGCGCTGACTCCACCTGCCTCAGTGGTGTCTTCGCACCACCAGGCAGGCGTTGCCGCCTCCGAACCCGAAGGAGTTGCTCAGTGCGACCTCGGGGTCGATGGTCTCCGCCCCAGCCGTCACATAGTCGAGCGGGCAGTCGGGGTCGGGCGTTCGATAGTTGATGGTGGGGGGTACCTGGCCGGTGAAGACGCTCATCACCGTGGCGACGAACTCGACCGCGCCGGCGGCGGCCATGAGATGACCGATCATGGACTTGATGGAGCTGATCTTGAGCGTCCCGGCATGGTCACCGAAGACCCGGGCGATGGCCAGGCTCTCCTGCTTGTCGTTGAGCACGGTCGAAGTGCCGTGGGCGTTGATGTACCCGACTTCGGCGGGTTCCATGGCGGCGTCCCTGAGGGCCGCGGCCATGACCCGGGCCATGCCGTCCCCCTCCGGATCGGGGGCGGTGAGATGATAAGCGTCCGAGGTGCTGCCGTAGCCGACGATCTCCGCATAGATCTTCGCCCCCCTCCGGAGGGCGTGGTCCCGTTCCTCCAGCACCGTGATCCCGGCTCCTTCCCCCATCACGAACCCGTCCCGCTCCCGGTCGAAGGGCCGACTGGCCGTCTCCGGTGACGTGTTCACCGACATGGAGCGGGTGGCGCAGAAGCCGCCATAGGCCAGCGGGGTCACGCTGGCCTCCGTGCTCCCGGCCAGCATGATGTCCGCATCGCCCCGTTCCAGGATGCGGAAGGCGTCGCCGATGGCGTTGGAACCGGTGGAACAGGCCACCGAGAGGGCGGAGAGAGGGCCTTTCAGGCCGAACCGGATGGAGATCTCACAGGCCGCTGTGTTGATGAGCAGTTTGGGGACCAGGAAAGGGTTCAGGGCCCGGGGACCTTTCGTGTTCAGGGTGACATATCCGTCTTCGATGCTCTGGGAGCCGCCGATGCCCGATCCGACGATGGTCCCCACCCTGGTCGGATCGAAGTCCGAGGTACCCAGACCGGCATCGCCGAAGGCCATGGAGGCAGCAGCCACCGCGAACTGTGAGAAGCGGTCCATGCGTGTCTCGGAACGCGCATCGACCCACTCGAGAGGATCGAAGTCCCGGACCTCTCCAGCCAGCTGGGAACGGTAATCGGAGACGTCGAACCGGGTCACCCGGCCGATCCCGTTCCGGCCGGCCAGCAGCGCCGTCCAGAAGGGCTCCACCCCCACTCCTACCGGTGTCACCGCACCTAATCCCGTTATCACGACCCGCTTCGATTCCATGGCAGTGAATCCCTCGCGCTTGATGCGGTTCCCTTGGAGCATCGCCGATCATCGGATGAGCACCATTATCGCCGGAGATGACACGGCAGGAGAAACTCAATAAATTAAGAAGGATGATGAAAGGCCCTGCCGGTGTCGGGGCCGCACCTGGTCTGTCTCGCACGCGCATGGGGTGATAAACAGTATGGAGATCCCGCAGCTCCGGATCGGCAGCACGACCATTCCCATTCCCATCGTACAGGGTGGCATGGGGGTGCGGATATCGCTCTCCGGCCTGGCCGCGGCGGTGGCCAACGAAGGCGGTATCGGCACGATCTCCAGCATAGGCCTAGGGGATCCGGAAGTCGGCAAGCTGAAATATGAGAAGGTGATGCGGGAAGCCCTGTCGGCCGAGATCAGGAAGGCCCAGGGGATGACCGACGGTGCCCTGGCCATGAACTTCATGGGTGTCCTGAGCAACGTCGAAGATCTGATCCAGGCGACCGTCAGCGAAGGGATCAAGATCATCGTCTTCGGCGCAGGGTTACCGACCAAACTCCCTGTGCTGGTCCCCGATCCCGAGGTCAGTCTGGTACCGATCGTCAGCTCCGCCCGGGTGGCGGATCTGATCATCCGCACCTGGACGAGGCGATCCGATCGGATACCTGACGCGTTCATCCTGGAGGGACCTCTGGCCGGCGGCCACCTGGGATTCTCCCTGGAACAGCTGGAGGATACTCCCAGCTATGCGCTGGAGATCCTGCTGCCCGCCCTGCTGGAGGTCATCCGGCCGGTCGAAGACAGGATCGGGCGGGGGATCCCGGTGATCGCCGCCGGGGGGATCTACACGGGTGGGGACATCGCCCGCATGCTCCGCCTGGGCGCATCCGGCGTGCAGATGGGCACCCGCTTCGTGGTGACCGAGGAGTGCGACGCCGCTCCCGAGTTCAAGCAGGCGTTCCTGGACGCCACCGAAGAGGACATCTCCATCACCGCGAGTCCGGTCGGTATGCCCGGTCGGGCCATCCACAACCGCTTCATGGAAGACCTCGAGCAGGACCGTCTGGATAAACTCCAGTGTCCGTATCAGTGTCTGACCGCTTGCCATATCGCCACCGCCCGCTACTGCATCGCCAAGGCCCTGCTGAACTCCGCGGTCGGCGATGTGGACCACGGACTCATCTTCTGCGGCGCGAACGCCTATCGTGTCGATCGCATCATGACGGTCAAGGAGCTCATCGCCGAACTGCTCGCGGAGCTGAGCGCCGCCTAGGACCGGTAGCGGAGGCTTATGATTCCGCTCGGAGTCTCGCTTTATCCCCGTTGAAAGCACTGTTACAATCGGCCCACACCCCGCCCATCGCATCCTCGAGCACAGCTCTATCCCTGTTTGAGTGAACAGACCAGCCGCAAGAATCAGATTCAGTACGCAGCTCATGTATCGAGCCATACGGAGGCCCAGCGTTACCTCGAGCAGGTCATCAAGTTCCGAGAAT
>CAYUVJ010000069.1:9075-9341 GCA_964447955.1 uncultured Gemmatimonadota bacterium | reverse complement strand
GCGTCCGGCTTCGAGCACCTCATGGCGGACGACTTCGGAGACCCGGGTGCCTACCGCCCGGCCCCCGCCGGGTCCGGGGACGTTGGTGTTCACCCGGATGTCGCCCAGGAAGACCGTCACCGTCCCCAGCGGCCGGCCGGCCTCGGTCTCGGTGCCCACCACCAGGTCGCGCAGCCCGTCCACCAGTTCGTAGGCGTGGTTGAGCGCCATACCTCCGTAGAGGATACCGTTGACCCGGTCCCCCCGGTCGCGCAGGGGATAGGCGA
>CAYUVJ010000069.1:0-9065 GCA_964447955.1 uncultured Gemmatimonadota bacterium | reverse complement strand
CGAGGCGCTTCCCAACGGCGACAACGTACATAACTGCGGTCTGAGCCAATGCATTCAAAAAGCGGCTGAGCATACCGGCTTTAAGCAGAAATACGGCCGCAAGCGGTCTGCGGCCGGGCCCGGTCGGAAGGGCTGTAGACGTGCATGGCTCCGGCCAGAGCGGCCCCCCCTTCCTGCTCCAGCCGCTCGGGTTCGAGCAGGACCGTTCCCCGGGCCGGGGATCCCTGGAGTGCCCTCCTTAGGACCGGGTCGGTCCGGACCGGGACCAGATCGACGTTCCCGGTATGGGCTCCCCAGACCGGACGACCATCGGTGTCGCAGAGGTTGAGCAGATCGAATCCCAAGTCCTGCCGGAGCCGGCGCAGTTCGTCGTCCAGGTCGGGAGAGGCGGTATCGATCGCCCGGGCCCGGTTCTCGAACCGGATCCCGAGCAGGTGCATCTCGCGTTCGTACTGGCTGGTCACCACCGAGAGGTCGTGGTCCACCCGGGACTGGGCTTCCCGGACCACGTAGCGATCCACGGTCCAGATCCCGACGAAACCCAGCAGGATCATGGCCAGGAGGGCCATGCCGATCATGGTCACGATTAGGGTCGTGCGCAGTGACATCTTGCTCCCGAAGACCTTCCTCTGCCGGTATCCTTAAGTGTCAGGCAATCTTACCGGAGGCAGACGGCAGCTGACCAGCCGTCTCCCGCCCTTGTTTTGAGGAGGACCCCGCATGCCGCGGAAGACCGGAACCCTCGTGGTCATCATACTGCTGGTGGCCGCGTTCACGGCCGTGGGTATCTGGCGGACCCGTGGCGGGCCGACCCGGGCCCCGCTGGCCCTGACCGTGGAGCCGAGTGGAGTGATGGGGACCTCGTGCCGGATCTCGGTGACGGTGACCTCACCCACCGACCGGGCGGTCCGGGTCGGACTCGACCGAGCCGAGGGGCTCCTGCGCGGCATCGAGTCGCGGATGAGCGTGTGGCTGGACGATTCCGAGGTCTCCCGGCTGAACCGCGCCCCGGCCGGCCGGAAGGTCTCCCTCTCGGCCGAGACCGGACGCCTGCTGCAGACGGCCTGGACGGCCACGGAGGCCTCCCGGGGGGCGTTCGACGTCACGGTAGGCCCCCTCATCGAGCTCTGGAAGCGCTCCGCCGAAGCCGGCCGGCTCCCGACGGAACAGGAGGTGGCCGCGGCCCGGGCCCTCTCCCACTGGGACCTGATCGAGTTGCGGGAGGACGGGGTAGTCAAGACCGCCGAGGGCGCCCGGGTCGACCTGGGGGGCATCGCCAAGGGCTATGCCATCGACCAGGCGGCCGACTACCTGGTCGAGCGACTCCCGCTGGGCGGACTGGTGGACATCGGCGGGGACATCCGGGTCTGGGGGCGTCCGCCGCAGGCCGATCGCTGGGAGGTCGCCGTGCGCGATCCCTTCGGTCCGGGGGAACTGACCCGGCTGCGGCCGCCGGACGGGGCGGTCTGCACGAGCGGGGAATACGCCCGGTTCCTGGAGATTGAGGGGCGTCACTACAATCATATCATCGACCCTCGCACCGGTCGGCCGGCCGAAGGGGTGGTAGCGGTCACCGTCTTCGCTGCCCGGGCCGAGATCGCCGACATCTGGGCGACGGCCCTCATTGTGCTGGGGCCCGACGGGGTCGGCTGGCTTCCGGAAGGGATCGAGGTCCTCTTCGTACTGGGCACTCCGGAGGAGCCGCGCTTGCTGGCCACTCCGGGATTCGTCGCGCTGCTGGTCACGGTCCCCGAAGGCCTGGCGGTCGTGGGCTATTCCTGAACGGAGGGTGGGGAAGGGACGCCTACCCCCGCCACTCGGTGTCGTCCACGGTGGTCTTGAAGTCGGCCTCGATCCGCTCGGGCACCTCCTCATCGGCTACTGTAGCCAGTACGGCCGCCGAGGGCCGGCCGAGCACCACCAGACTCTCCTTGTTACAGCTCTCCAGGATGACGTCTAAGTCGATCCTGGTCGGGTCGTAGTCCTCGTACCGGATGACCGGGAGGTTGCCCTCCATGGCCATATAGGGATTGTCCTTCACGCACCGCTGGCAGCCGATACACCCGACCTTGCAGACCCTGCTCACATCTTTACCGAAGTCCTCGTTGGAGCAGCCCACCACCAGCATCTGCTCGGCCTTCCAGGGGATGATAGTGATGATGTTGCGGGGGCAGTGCTTGGCGCAGACCTTGCAGCCGACACAGTTGGATTCATCGACCACGGCCAGACCGTCGACCATGTGGATGGCGTCGTAGTCGCAGACCTCCACGCAGTCACCCAGTCCCAGACAGCCGAAGGTGCAGCCCTGGACGCCGGCCACCAGGTTGGCCGCGGCGCAGGTCTGCTCGCCGAAGTAGGGCCGGCGCAGCAGGCGCTGCTCCCAGGTGGCCGAACAGTGGACGACCGCCTTGTAGGGCCAAGACTCGGTCACCTCGACCCCCATGACTTCGGCAATCCGTTTCGCGCAGGAGGCGCCGCCGGGGGCGCAGAGGTTGACATCGGCCCCGGCCTGGACGATGGCTTCGGCGTAGTCGCCGCAGCCCACGAACCCGCAGCCGCCGCAGTTAGCCCCCGGCAGGATGGCGCTGATGGCCTCGATCCTGGGGTCGACCTCGACATGGAAGGCCCGGCTCGCCCAGCCGAGCACCCAGCCCATGCCCACGGCCAGCAGGGCCAGCGCCCCGGCCGCGAGGATCAGCGTGACGGTGGTCAGCATCGCGCAGCCTCCTTACCGGACCAGGGCGCTGATGGCCTGCTCGACGCCCCGGTCGACTCCGGTGAACCCCATGAACGCCATCGCCATGATGCCCGCCACCAGCAGGGCGATCCCAGCCCCGCGCAGGGAGCGGGGAACGTCACAGAGGTCGAGCTCCTCGCGGATGCCCGCCATGAGCGAGATGGCGATGGTGAAGCCGATCCCCCCGCCGATGGCCAGGGTCAGCGCCTGGTGCAGTCCCCACAGTTCGGTCGGGTCCTGCAGGTGCTTGAGAATCTCCAGACAGGCGAAGAGGATGGCGCAGTTGGTGGTGATCAGCGGCAGGAAGACCCCGAAGGACTTGTAGAGCGAGGGGAAGAACCTGCGCACGTACATCTCCACGAACTGCACCGAGGAGGCGATCACGAAGATGTACATGATGTAACTCAGCACGGAGAGGTCGACGACCGTGCCCGGGTCACCGCCGGCCAGGCTCCAGACCAGTGCCGGCAGAGGGGCTGCCGGGCGCAGCAGGAAGTAGGTGAAGAGCCAGCTCAGGAAGGCCGCGATCGAGATGACGAAGGTGACCGCACAGCCCATGCCGAAGGCGGTGTCCACCCGGCGGGAGACTCCCAGGAAGGGGCAGATCCCCACGAAGTAGTGGAGTACGAAGTTGTTGATGAGCGCGGCGCTGATGAAGATCAGGACGAGGGAACTCAGCGTCTCCATGGTCACACCTCCCCGCCGGCCGGGAGCCGCCGCCGGCTGAACCACTCGACCCCCCCGAGCAGCAGCCCCAGGGTCAGGAAGGCGCCGGGGGGCAGGACCATGATGCCCCAGCCCGGCCAGCTCGCGGGCAGCACCCGCACTCCGAACCAGGTCCCCATCCCCAGGATCTCGCGCACCGTGGCGATGCTGGCCAGGGCCAGTCCGAAACCGATCGACATGCCGACCGCGTCGGCCACGGCCACCCCCAGCGACTGCTTCGAGGCGCAGATCTCGGCCCGGCTGATGATGATGCAGTTGACGATGATCAGCGGCACATAGGGGCCGAGCTGCTTGGACATCTGGTAGAGGTAGGCGGCCAGGAAGCGGTCGGCGATGGTCACGAAGGTGGCGATCGTCAGGGTGAAGACCAGGATCCGCAGGTGGGGTTTGAGCAGTCCGCGGATGAGGGCCACGATGACGTTCGAGCAGATGAGCACGAAGGCCGTGGCCCCGACCATGGTCATGGCCGGCTTCATCCCGTTGGTCACCGCCAGGGTGGGACACATGCCCAGCAGCTGGCGGTAGACCGGGTTCTCGGGCAGGATGCCGTTGATGAAGCGTTCGAGGGCGGTGGGCTGGTCGGTCATGGCGTTACCCGTCCTCACCGGAGGTCGTCGTCTGCAGGACCTCCCTCAGGTTCTCGATGGTGCCGTTCACGATCCGGGCCACGCTCTCCGAGGAGATGGTGGCGCCGGTCAGGGCCAGTACCTCGCTCTCGGTGCGGGGCTCCCCCCTGACGATCGTCACCGGGGTGGAGGTCGGCCGTCCGGCGAAGCGGCCGCGGAAGTCCTCACCCTTGATGTAGTCCCCCAGCCCCGGGGTCTCCTTCTGGCCGAGCACGTAGAGACCGGTGATGGTCTCCAGCCCCTCGTCGAGACCGATCAGCAGCTCGATCCGGTCGGCGAAACCCTGGCCGGCGGCCGGGACTACCCAGCCCCGATAGACGCCGGCGGCCGTGAAGACCTGGTAGACCCGGTTCTCCTTGCCGTTCCGACCGGTCACCACCAGTTCCTGCGTCTGCTCCTGGGCCGCCCCGGGAACCAGCACAGGGATGACCTGGTAGGTCTCGTTGCGCTTGTTCTCGGCGATCTTCGGCCCCAGGGTCGTATGGACCAGGGCCAGTGCCGAACCGAAGAGGACGGCCAGCAGGATGACCAGCCAGGCCTGCCCGATATAGCTCTGCCGGTTCTCGTTCTCGCTCATGGTGGTCACGCCTTCTGCGGCACCGGGCCGCCGACGGGTCGCGGGATCGTCGCCCGGTTGATGAGCGGTACGGCCGCGTTCATCAGCAGCACGGCGAACATCACCCCTTCGGGGTAGCCGCTGAAGACGCGGAGAAGGACGATGAAGAAACCCACCCCGACCCCGAACCAGAACTTCCCCTTCGGGGTGAGCGGGCTGGAGACAGGGTCGGTGGCGATGAAGAAGGCCCCGAAGAGCAGTGCGCCGCTGAAGAGCTGCTGCAGCATGGTCAGCGGGGTCAGGCCGGCCAGGCCGCACAGACCCCCCAGCACCACCGTGGCGCCCACCACCCCGGCCGGGATCTCCCAGGAGGCGGTCCGGCGTCCGCAGAGGTAGAGGCCCCCGACCAGGCAGGCCAGGGCACTGGTCTCACCCAGTGAGCCGTTGTGGGTCCCCAGGAAGAGGGGCCAGAGGTCGGGGAGGGTGGTCAGGGCGCCGGCCGCCTGCTTGGCCGCCGTCAGGGGCGTGGCCTGGGTGATCACCGCCGCCGCCTCCGAGGCCCGCACATAGGCCCCGGCTCCCATCTCCCGGGCGAAGGAGAGCATCACGAAGGCGCGGCCGACCATGGCCGGGTTGAAGATGTTGGTGCCCAGTCCGCCGAAGACCACCTTGCCGATCCCGACGGCCACCGCCGAGCCGATGACCGGGATGTACCAGGGGGCGCTCCAGGGGAGCGAGAGTCCAAGGATCAGACCGGTCACAGCGGCCGAGGCATCGTGCAGGGTGACGGGACGACCGCACATCCGCATGAAGACAGCCTCGGCGACCAGGCAGGTCAGCACGCACAGGCCGACCTGCACGACGGTATGCCAACCGAAGACCAGCAGCGACATCAGCAGCACCGGAGCCAACCCGATGAGGACGTCGATCATCATGCGCCGGGTGGTGAAGGAGGCGTCGGAGAGATGGGGCGAGGTGGTCACACCCATCAGGGGTGTGTCCGCCTGCCCCTCTGCCGGGACCGCCTTCCGGGCTCCGGTTTCCGCCATGGGATCCTTGCCCTTTCCGATCAGCTGTTCCTGGCCTGCGCCGCCTGGATCTTGCCCAGGCGGATAAGCTGGACGAGCGGGAGGCCGGCCGGACAGACATAGGCACAGCAGCCGCACTCCACACAGGCGGTTACGAAGTAACGGGCGGCCACCTCGGTGTTGCGGACCCGCGCGGCCAGTGCGAGCCGGGTCGGCACCAGGTGGAGCGGACAGGCGTCGACGCACCGGCCACAGCGCACGCAGGTGGTCTCCTCGGCCCGCCGGACCTCCTCGGCCGTCAGCACGGTGACCCCGCTGGTCCCCTTGGTCACCGGGGTGGCGAGGTCACCCAGGGTGAAGCCCATCATGGGCCCGCCGGCCACCACCCGGACGGCATCTTCGGTCAGGCCGCCGCAGTAGTCGATCAGGTCCTGGTAGGGGGTGCCGATGGGCACCAGCAGGTTGGCCGGCCTGTGGATTCCCCGGCCGGTCACGGTGATCACCCGGTGGGTGAGCGGCTTCCCGCGCACCACCGCCCGGGCGATGGCCGCCACCGTCCCCACGTTCTGGACCACCACCCCCACATCGAGGGGCAGGCCGCCGGTGGGGACCTCCCGATCGACCATGGCCACGCTGAGCTGGCGCTCGGCTCCCTGGGGGTACTTGGTCTTGAGGACCTGGAGTTCGATCGGGGTCCCGGCGACGGCCCGGCGGAGCGCTGCGATCGCCTCTGGCTTGTTGTCCTCGATCCCGATCACCACCCGCCCGGCCCCGCAGGCGTGGGCGGCCAGCAGGGCTCCGCAGACGATCGCGTCGGGGGCCTCGAGCATGAGGCGGTAGTCGCTGGTCAGGTAAGGTTCGCACTCACAGCCGTTCACCAGCAGGGTATCGACCGGCCGCTTTTCGTTACGGGCCAGTTTGACGTGGGTGGGAAAGGCCGCCCCGCCCAGTCCGACGATCCCGGCTGCCAGGACCGCCTGCGAGATCTCCTCGGGGCTATACGCCTCCAGATCCTCCTTCGGCCAGGGGCCGCCGAAGAGGTCGTCGTAGAGCGCCTGCCCGGTAAGGGATTGTTCTGCGGCCGCGGTGATCGGCACCACGGTCACATGGCGGCCGTTGGGCAGGGTGGTTACGCTCGGTCTGGCCGTCTTGCCCTCCACGGTGGCGTGCACCGGGGCCGAGACGAAGGCTTTGGCCTCCCCCACCACGGTCCCGATCGCAACCTCCTGCTTGGTCTCGGCGGCCAGTTCACAGGGAGCCCCGAGGTGCTGGACCAGCGGGATCCGGACCTCCTTGGGAGTGGGGAGCACCTCGATGGGGGCCTCCTTGGCCAGATGCTTCTCCTCCGGGGGATGGATCCCGCGGGCGAAGGTGCCCCGGCCCGCCGGAGCTCTCGTCGTCGTACTCATGGGCCGACCTCGCTGGTTCGCCGTTGCCGCCTGCCGACCGCCATCGCCCCTGCGCCGCCCAGGGTGAAGCCCAGACCGGCGCCCAGCAGCTGGGCCAGGCCGCCGTCGCCGGCCAGGCCCGCCCCGACAGCGGCGGTCAGGATGGGGAGGAGGAAGACCCCGGCCGACCATCTGGCGAGTCGCCAGCCGGTTACCGGCAGGGGGGCCGCCGGACCATCGAGGGTGTCCCGTTCGGGACAGCCCGGACAGCCCGCGCAGGCGGGGGGTAGAGGGTCGCTGCTCAGATGCATACGCCGGTTCCTGGAACCCTATCTATACGTCATACGCGCTCGGTGGCGGGTGCTCAGGGCCGGACCGCCGACCCCTGCTCCCACATAGCCATACAGGACTGCCGGAGCGATCCGGTTAGGCTACCCCATATTAAAGCAAACAACGGCCCCGGATGCTTGTGAAAAACGTAACATAGCGTTCAACTTTCACTGACACGGGTGGGATATCCACCTATCTTGTCCATGAGACCTACGACCCGGTCTCCCCGCCCACTCGGGATACCATATCAGGAGCGAAACACCATGCCGACCACATCCCCTCCGTTCCATCCGATCCGGCTTCAGCCCCGAACCCCGGTCCCCTCCGATATCGAGATCGCTCAGGCTGCCACCCTGAAGCCGATCGAGGAAGTGGCCTCCGAACTGGGGATTGAATCCGACGAACTCGAACGCTACGGCCCCTACAAGGCCAAGGTCGGTCTGGAAGTGCTGCGGCGGCTGACCGATGTGACCGACGGCAAGTACATCGACGTGACGGCCATTACCCCGACCCCGCTGGGGGAAGGGAAGACGACCACCACGGTGGGTCTGGTCCAGGCCTTGGGGGCCCATCTGGGGAAGCGGGCGATTGCCTGTATCCGCCAGCCCAGCCAGGGCCCAACCTTCGGCATCAAGGGGGGGGCGGCCGGCGGCGGGTACAGCCAGGTGGTCCCCATGGAGGATTTCAACCTCCACCTGACCGGGGACATCCACGCCATCACGGCTGCCAACAATCTGCTCGCGGCGGCCATCGACACCCGGATGCTCCACGAGCGGAACCAGGACGACGAGAAGCTCTTCTGGCGGCTCTTCCCCGAAGACCGGGAAGGGAAGAAGCACTTCTCGACCGGGATGCAGCACCGCAAGGAAAAGCTGGGGATCACGACCGACGACCCCGACGAGATGACCCCGGAGCAGCGCGCCCGGTTCGTCCGTCTGGACATCGACCCCGAGACCGTCACCTGGCGCCGGGTGGAGGACACCAACGACCGGTTCCTGCGGCAGATCACCATCGGCCAGGGAGCGGCCGAGAAGATGGAGCGGGTGACCGGTTTCGACATCACGGTGGCCAGTGAGATCATGGCCATCCTGGCCCTGACCACCGACCTGGCCGACATGCGGCGCCGGCTGGCCGAGATCGTCATCGGCAGCAGCCGCGCCGGAGAGCCGGTGACGGCGGGCGACCTGGGCGTGGCCGGAGCGCTTACCGTGCTGATGCGCGATGCCATCAAACCAACCCTGATGCAGACCCTGGAAGGGACCCCGGTCTTCGTGCACGCCGGCCCCTTCGCCAACATCGCCCACGGGAACTCCTCGATCATCGCCGATCGGATCGGGCTCAAACTGGGTGACTACGTCATCACCGAGTCGGGCTTCGGGGCCGACATCGGCATGGAGAAGTTCTTCGACATCAAGTGCCGCTACAGCGGGCTGGTCCCCCACGTGGTGGTTCTTGTGGCTACCATCCGGGCGCTCAAGATGCACGGCGGCGGACCGACCGTGACCGCCGGCGCCCCGCTCGATAAGGCCTATCTGACCGAGGACCTGGAACTGCTGGACAAGGGGCTGGGGAACATGGTCCACCTCATCAACACGGCCAAGAAGTTCGGGGTCAACGTAGTGGTGGCGGTCAACTCCTTCCAGACCGACACTCCGGCTGAGCTGGAACGGGTCC
>CAYUVJ010000068.1:0-9387 GCA_964447955.1 uncultured Gemmatimonadota bacterium | reverse complement strand
TTCCGCCAACCGACAACTTCATGGAGTGCGTCATGTCCGACCAGTTGACCATCACCTCCTGCGTCACTCTCAACAACGGGGTCGAGATGCCCTGGTTCGGGCTGGGGGTCTATCAGACCCCGCCCGGGGAGGTCACCGAACAGGCGGTGGCCTGCGCCCTCGAAGCGGGTTACCGCCATATCGACACCGCCCAGGTCTACAAGAACGAGGAATCGGTCGGCCGGGCCCTGCGGGAGAGCGGGATACCCCGTGAAGAGGTCTTCATCACGACCAAGCTCTGGAACGCCGACCACGGCTTCGAGGAGACCAAGCGGGCCTGCCGGAAGAGCCTGGAGCGGCTGGGTCTGGAGTACGTCGACCTCTACCTCATCCACTGGCCGGTCGAGAAGCTGCGCCGGGACTCCTGGCGGGCCTTCGAGGACCTGCACCTGGAGGGATTCTGCCGGGCGATCGGGGTGAGCAACTACACCCTCCGGCACCTGGAGGAGATGGAGCACTACGCCCAGGTCCTGCCGGCGGTGAACCAGGTGGAGTTCAGCCCCTTCCTCTACCAGCTGGAACTGCTGGAGTGGTGCCGGGCCCACGACATCGTGCTGGAGGGGTACAGCCCGCTGACCCAGGGGATACGGCTCAACGACCCGGTGCTCTCGACCATCGCGGCCGAGCATGAGAAGACCCCGGCCCAGGTGCTCATCCGCTGGTGCCTGCAGCGCCGGACCGTGGTCATCCCCAAATCGGAGAAGAAGAAGCACATCCGGGACAACGCCCAGGTCTTCGACTTCGAACTCAGCGAGGAGCAGTTGGCCAGGATGGACGCTCTGGACGAGGGACTGCGTACCAGTTGGGACCCGACCGACATCCCCTGAGCATCAGTCCGTCAGACGGCCGCCGGCGGGAGGACCGCCTGCGTGGCCGGGACCGGATGGTCCGATCCCCTGCGCAGACCCGGGAGTGGGACCGCCTGCTCAGAGATCGGGATCCGCTCCCCGCGATCGCGGAGGACGTGGGAAGAAGACCGGGGTGCGCCGGGCGTAGGCCTCCCAGCCGGGGCGCTGACGCAGGGCTTCCTCCAGCATGGGCACCCCGGAGACCCAGCGCACCAGCCCGGTGATCACCGCCGCGCTGACCAGTCCGACCCAGCCCCCTGGCACGTTCAGGGCGAGCAGGGCGATCCCCCACCACATGAGGGCTTCCCCGAAGTAGTTGGGATGCCGGGTCCAGCGCCAGAGACCGTGGTCCATCAACCGCCCCCGGTTGGCGGGATCACGCTTGAAGCGGCTCAACTGGAGGTCACCGACTGCCTGGAAGAAGAAGCCGGTCAGCCAGACCAGCGTCCCCAGCCCGTCCAGGATGCCCAACGGCTCGGGCGGGGCGACGTTGACCGCGACCACCCCCAGGGCGACGACCAGTCCGAGCACCCCTTGCAGCATGAAGACCTGCAGGAAGCTGCGGACCAGGAAGGTGCGGCCCCAGGCCCGGCGCCAGGCGGCGTAGCGGAAATCCTCCCCCTGCCCCCTCTTGCGCCAGCTGATGTGGAAGGCCAGACGCAGGGCCCAGACCACGACCAGTACGGTCACCAGCGTCGCCCTGGCCGGCCAGCCAGCGGACCAGGGGAAGCTGAACAAGGCCAGCAGGACGAAGATCCCGCCCCATCCCACGTCCACGATGGAGTTGTCCCGCACCAGCTGGGCCAGCAGGAAGAGGAGGGTCATGTAGACGAAGACGGCCAGAGCCAGCCGAGGCAGCAGATCGATCATATGACGAATCCCCGATGACGAGTACGTCACCGGGGATTCTCCTCCCCTCGGCCCGGGGAGGCAATCCTCAAGCCCGGGTCCACTCAACGGGCGCGCGGCAGCGGCCTATTCCACCTGCAGCACCCGGACCGGGTCGACCGTGGTCGCCCGCCGGGCCGGGACCAGGATAGCCAGTCCGGCCACCAGCAGCAGGAAGAGCGGGGCCCGCAGGTAGTCGGGCATGGTCCGTACCCGGTGGATCGGCTGCTCGGGGTCCAGCTCCAGGACAGCGGCCCGATCCACTACCGCATTGACCGGGGGCGTACTCGCTGTCGAGAATGCAGTCTCGGACCACCTGCGGGGGATGAACTCGCGGGTTGCACTCACGCCGGAGGACGTACGATGCGTCGAGGAACCCTGCCGCTTCTCCTGTTCCTGATGCTGACACTGGCCCTGCAGCCTGCATCACCCCTATCAGCCGCGGCCCAGGAGATGCCCGATCAGGACGTCATCCCGACGTCCGGAGGCCCCCTGACCATCCACTTCATCGGTCACGGCACCCTGATGTTCGAATACGGGGGCAAAGTGATCCATGTCGATCCGGTAGGGCGCTACACCGATTACGCCGCGATGCCCAAGGCCGACCTGGTCCTGGTCACCCACGACCATGGCGACCACCTGGATCCGGAAGCGGTGGCGAAGATCCGGAAGGAAGGGACGGTCATCGTCTGTCCGGAGGTCTGTTTCTCCCGGCTGTCGGGAGCGGTGATAGTGGATGACCACGCCGAGGGGACCCACAGCGGGTTCCCCCTCCGCACCGTGCCGGCCTACAACATCCAGCACATGCGGAGCGAGGGGAATCCGTACCACCCCAAGGGGGTCGGTGTCGGGTTCATCATCACCTTCGGGGACACCCGGGTCTACGTAGCCGGGGACACCGAGAACACCCCGGAGATGAAGGCCCTGCGCGGGATCGACATCGCTTTCCTGCCGATGAACCTGCCCTACACGATGACCCCCGAGATGGTGGCCGATGCGGCCCGGGCCTTCCGGCCTCGGATCCTCTATCCCTATCACTTCGGGGAAACCGACACCGGGCAGCTGGTCCAACTGCTCACCGGGAGCGGTATCGAGGTCCGAATCCGCGACCTGAAGTAGCCGTCGGGCGAGAAGGAGGAACAGGTGGCCGGCTACGAGCACATCCTCCGCACCCTGGGGGCCCTGGTCTGGGGTCCCCATACCGTGCTCCTCATGCTGGGGGCCGGTATCTACCTGACGCTGCGGCTGCGTTTCCTCCAGGTCCGGGGCATGCCGCTGGCCTTCCGGCTGGTGGCCGGCCGATCCGACTTCGGTGAGGGGAGTGCGGAGCGCAGCGGCGACATCACCCCCTGGCAGGCGCTGGCCACCTCACTGGCCGCCACCATCGGCAACGGCAACATCGCCGGGGTTTGCACCGCCATCGCCATGGGAGGTCCCGGCGCGGTCTTCTGGATGTGGGTCTCGGCCTTCTTCGGCATGGCCACCAAGATCGTCGAAGCGGTGTTGGGACAGCGCTTCCGCACCCTGGCCCCGGACGGCACGGTGGCCGGGGGTCCGATGTACTACATCAGCCGTGGACTGGGGATGCCCTGGCTGGCCGGCACATTCGCCTTCTTCATGGGAGGCAAGGCGCTGTTTGCCACCACTACCATCCAGTCCAACTCCATCGCCATCGCCATGTGGACCCAACTCGGGATACCGCTCTGGGTGTCCGGCCTGGGGCTGGCTGTCCTGGTCTGGGCCTCGATCATCGGTGGGATCCGCTCCATCGCCCGGGTGACGGTCATCCTCTCCCCCTTGATGGTGATCCTCTATCTGGGCGGTGCCCTGGTCACCGTGGCACTGTTCATAGGCCAGGTGCCCGAGGCGCTGCGGCTCATCTTCGTGGGGGCTTTCAGCCCGCAGGCGATCGGCGGTGGTGTAGCCGGAGCGACCCTGGCCACCGCCATGCGCTACGGCTTCGCCCGGGGGGCTTATTCCAACGAGGCGGGGACGGGCACGGCCGCGGTCTTTCACGCTGCCGCCCGCACCAGCGAACCGGTCCGGCAGGGGCTCATCGCCTCGCTCGATGTGTTCATCGACACCATGGTGGTCTGCACGCTGACCGCCCTGGCCGTGCTGGTGACCGGAGTCTGGACCGCCGGGACCAGCACCGAGATGACGGTCAACGCCTTCAACACCGCGCTGCCGGGGATCGGCGGGCTCGTCGTGGCCGCCTCTTCCCTGCTGTTCGGCCTCTCCAGTCTGATCGCCAACCCCTACTACGGCGAGATTTCCTACGCCTACCTGTTCGGCTTCCGGATCCGGGTCCCCTTCCGGTGGATCTTCTGCGGCATGGTCCTGTTGGGCGCGGTACTGCGGGTCGAGGTGGCCTGGTCGATCGGGGACATCTTCAACGGGATGATGGCTTTCACCAACCTGATCGGGGTATTGGGGCTGTCGGGGCTGGCTGTGTCGGCGATAAGGACCTATATGGAGGGCATGCGCACCTCCTCATCGACCCCGTCCGGTCCCGGCGCCGGCATCATCTCATGAGACCACCCGGATACTACGCCCGCGGGACCGCTTATCTCCTGAACCGCTGGCTGTTGGGCCGACGTCACCTGGTCGCCCGGGCCCGGCTGCTCGATATGCGCTTCCGTTTCCGCACCCCGGACGTCGTCGGCCGCCACATCTACAA
This sequence comes from uncultured Gemmatimonadota bacterium, assembly GCA_964447955.1. Taxonomy (GTDB): domain Bacteria; phylum Blakebacterota; class Blakebacteria; order Blakebacterales; family CAYUVJ01; genus CAYUVJ01. The sequence goes on along the minus strand of CAYUVJ010000068.1, from coordinate 4,932 downwards.
GTACGGACTGCACGAACCGGAACTGACCGACTGGCTCGTCCAGAACCTGCGGCCGGTGACCGGGGACGTCCTGCTGGACGTGGGAGCCAACCTGGGCTGGTTCGCCGTCCTCTTCGACCGGCTTTCTCCTGACGGCGTGGCGGTCCACGCCTTCGAACCCGACCCGGTCAACTTCGACCTACTGAGCCACAACCTGAGGTTGAACAGCACCCACTCGGTCACCGCCCACCAAGTGGCCGTGGCCGAGGAAGCAGGGACAGCGACCCTGCATCTCTACGACGACCGTAACCGCGGGAAGCATTCCCTGCTGCCCATCGTGGACCAGGGCGGCGTCACCGTCCCGACGGTGGACCTGGACGGCTTCCTGGCCGGCGAGAGGATCGACCCCGACCGGGTCCACCTGGTCAAGATGGACGTCGAGGGTTTCGAGTACCAGGTACTGCGGGGGATGCCCCATCTGCTGGAGCAGGTCCCGGTCGTGCTCTGTGAACTGCTGCCCAAATACCTGGCCAAGGTGGGACGCGACCCCAGGGACCTGCTCGACCTGCTGGTCTCTTCCGGACTGCGTCCCTTCTATCTCGGTGCCGAAGGTCCCATCCCGGCCGACCCGGACGAGCTGGCGGTAAGCAGCGGGCGCAGCGACCTGCTCTGGCTGAGGACGTGAGAGTTCCGGTGCGCGCTCACGGCGAACCCGAACGAGCACGAACACCCGAGCTGTCCGAATCAGGGACCGATCCCGTCCCGCCATTCTTCCTCCTCTCGGTCTCCTCCTCTCCATCCATGGGCGGTCTGGAACGGTTCCAGCTCGAGGTCGGACGGGCGATGGCGGCCCGGGGGCACCGGGTCGAGGTGGCGGCCTCACCGGGCAGCCGGTTCGCGGAACGGGCGGCCGAACTGGGACTGCCCGTCCACCCGGTGTGTTTCGCCGCCTGGTTCTCCCCCCTCTCGGTCCTGCGCCTGGCCGCCCTCTTCCGCCGCCTCCGGCCCGAGGTGGTCCATTACCGGCTGAGCCGGGACATCTGGACCATCGCCCCGGCCGCCCGGCTCAGCAGCCTGAAGGGACACATCGTCCATACCCTGGGCATGAACCCCGGCGGGCGATTGCGCAATCCGGTCCATCGCTGGCTGCGCCGCACCCTGGGGGCGTTCGTGGCTCCCAGTCCCCGGACGGCCGAGCGGGCGACCGAAGTCTGGGGGATGGCGCCCGGGGAGGTAACCCTCATCCCCAACTTCGTGACGGCGGACCCGTTCCGGGACGAGGGGAGCCTGCAGCGGGCCCGGGCGCTGCGCCGCAGGTGGGGCATCCCTGACGGGGTTGCGCTGGTCGGTATGCTGGCCCGTCTGGAACCGGCCAAGGGGCTCGAACGCTTCGTGGACGAGGCCCTGCGGGTGCTGGATGAACATCCCGGACCGGTCCGCTTCGTCGCCGCCGGTCCCGTCATGCCGGGCCGGGAGGGGTGGCTGGAGGGACTGCAGGAACGGGTACGAGCCGTCGGCCGGTCCGACGTCTTCCTCTTCCCGGGAGAGCAGGAGGATGTGCCCGCCTTCATGCGGGCCCTCGACCTCTTCGTCCTCCCCTCCCGGGGAGAGACCTTCGGGCTGGTGTTGGTAGAGGCCATGCTGGCCGGCTGTCCGGTGATCGCCTTCACCGCTCCCGGGCCCGACTTCATCCTCGATGGCGGGGGCTACGGCACCCTCCTCCCGGAGGGGAAGGCGGGGGTGCTGGCCGACGCCGTCGCCATCCTCCTGCGCGACCCGGCCGAACGTTCCATCGTAGGCGACAACGGCCGTCGGCATGCCCTGGCCAACTTCAGCGAGGAAGCGGTCGCCCCCCGCTACGAGGACCTCTTCGACCGGGTACGGGGCGGAATCCCGCCAAGATAGCCCCGCAACTACGGGTATCGACTTCAGAGACGGCCGAGAGCCGCTACAGATATCAGAACACCCGAGGAGCCCGCATGGTCGTCCGGAAGCGTTTCCAGCCCAGAGCCTTCACCACGACCTGTCTGGCCTGCACCGGTGCGGTCCTGGCCCTGACCGGCCTGGTCTGCTACGTGAAACCCCCCTCCCGGATCTCGGAGTGGATCGGCTGGCATTTCCTGGGTCTGGAGAAGGGGACCTGGGAGGCTCTCCACACCGTATTCGCCCTGCTCTTCGTGGTCATTGCCGCTTTCCATCTCTGGTTCAACCGGCGCCCCCTGCTGACCTACCTTCTCGCTCGGTTGAGGACCGGACGGGAGCGCTGGCGGGAGATGGCCGCCGCTCTCGGCCTGACGGCCGCCTTCATCCTCATGACGATGCTGGGCGTCTTCCCGGCCGGACCCATCATGGACCTGAGCGACCAGTTCAGTGAGGGCTGGGGCGCAGATGGAAACGCTCCGCTGATCGCCCGGGTCGAGAAGTTCCCACTGGCCACTTACTGCCGGCTCATGGAGATCGATCTGACCACCGCCCTCCACCGGCTCGAGGTGGCCGGCCTGGAGGGGGTCGACGCCGAGTCACAGGTCCGCGACATCGCCCTGCGCAACGGTCTGCCTCCCATCGAGATCGGCCGTCTGCTGGATACCGCCCTAGTCGAACCCTGATCCCGGCACCCCTCCCGGACGCACGGCCGCAACCTTTCCTCTCCCTCGACGTATACATTGTAGGCATCCCGGCCGTGGACGGCCCCGACCGGGAGCGGCAGACTGGTCTTGCATCCCGGCTCTGACCGCTCTGGAACGAAGCCGCGCGACCGATGTGAACGGCCTGAAACCGGGAAGACGTCATGGGAACCGCATCCCCCCTGGGAGACTTCGAACAACTCGTCCTGCTGGCCGTGCTGCGGCTGGAGACCGAGGCCTACGGCGTGGCCATCAGCCGTGAGATCGAGGAACGGACCGGGCGGAAGGTCTCCCGCGGGGCCGTCTATGTGACTCTCGACCGGCTCGAGGAGAAGGGTTACCTGGCCTCGACCCGCAGTGACCTGCCGACCCCCCGCAGCGGCCAGGCCCGCCGCTACTACCGGGTGGCGCCCGAGGGGATGGAGGCCCTGGAGGCCGCCCGCGAGGTCCTGCGGAACATGTGGCAGGGACTCGAGCCTCTGCTGGGGGACCTGTGATGGCGCCCCCCCCGCTCGCTCTCGCCCTGCTCCGCCGGCTGCTGAGCAACGGAGACCGCGAAGTCCTCATCGACGAGCTGGTGGCTGAGTTCCGGGAGGACATTGTGCCGAAACTGCCCCCCTGGCGGGCCCGGTTCTGGTTCTGGCGGGAGACCCTGTCCCTTCTCCGGGCCTATGGGTGGCACCGGCTGCGCCGGGGTCGGGCTCGCGACCTGGACGTCATCCTGGAGGCACGCCGGCTGCGACGCCGCTCCCGCTCTTACGGCTCGTCCCGGGAACGCAGCCGTCGGTTCGAATCTGTCGGTCAGGACATCAGGCACGGCACCCGATCCCTGCTGCGCCGGCCAGCCTTCACCGTGGCCGCCCTGCTCACCATCGCGGTGGGGATCGGCGCCAACACCTCGATCTTCACCCTGCTGCATGCCACCATCCTGCGGCCCCTCCCCTTCCCCGAGGGGGACCAGCTGGTCGCTCTGTATGAGACGATGGAGAAGCACAGCTTCAGCCGGATGGGTGTCTCGCCGCCCGACCTGCGCGATTGGCAGCAGGAGAACCGGACCTTGCAGAGCATCTCGCCTTACCGGAGCGGTACGGTCAGCCTGCTCGGCACCGGGGAACCGGAACGACTGGAGGCGACCTGGGTGGGTCACGACCTCTTCGAGACCCTCGGCGTGCACCTCGGCCAGGGCCGTGAGTTCATAGCCGGCGAGGAGTCCAACGACATGCCCGGGGTGGTCGTGCTGGGTCACGGCCTGTGGCAGCGACGCTTCGGCGGACAGGCAGAGGTGCTCGGCGCGAGCATCGACCTGGACGGTCGCCCTCATCAGGTGATCGGGATCGCCCCCCCGGACTTCCGATTCCCCGACCGGTCCGAACTGTTCCTCCCCCTGCGCCTCACCCCGGAACAGGACGACCGGGACGCCCACATGTTGTGGGCGGTCGCCCGGCTAGCCCCGGGGGTGAACATCGACGAGGCCAGGGCCGACCTGGAGAACATCTCCCTGCGCCTGGCCGAGCAGTACCCGGAGACCAACGAGGGGCTCCACGGGGGCGTCACCTCACTCGGAGAAGTCCTTTACGGGGAGCTCCGTGTCATGCTCCTGGTCTTCTACATCGTGGTCACTCTGGTGCTCCTGCTGGCCTGCGCCAACACCGCCAACCTGATGCTGGCCCTCTTCTCCACCCGCCGGTCGGAACTGGCCATCCGGGCCTCGCTGGGTTCGGGACGCGGCCGGCTGGTCCGTCAGCTCCTGACCGAGAGTCTGCTGCTGGCCGCCGTCGGGGGGAGCATCGGCCTGGGACTGGGGCTGCTCGGCCGCGACCTGGTCCTGGGCCAGGTGCCGATCGAGATACCTCCTTACCTGCGTTTCGACACCGACCTCTCGGTCCTGCTCTCCTCGGCCCTCATCATCCTGCTCACCGGGATCCTCTTCGGGACCTTGCCGGCTTTGGGATCGGCCAGCCCGAACCTGGCCGCCGAACTCAGCCAGGGGAACACCCGAAGTACCGGCGGGCGCCGTCAGTCCCGCCTGCGACGGGGACTTGTGGTCTTCGAAGTCACCCTGACCGTGATCGTCCTGACCGCCACCGGCCTCATCCTGAGCGAGTACATCCGTTTCAGCCGCACCGGACCGGGGTTCGAGCCCGAGAACGTCCTGCAGATGCACATCACTCTGCCTTCCACGCGGTACCCGGATGCCTCGGCCCAGGCCACCTATTTCCGCACAGCCCGGGAGCGCCTGCGGGCCCTGCCCGGGGTCGAGGAGGCTTCGGCGGTGGTCCCCCTGCCCCTGGGCAGTCTCCGCTGGGGTCGCTACTTCAGCGTCGAAGGC
>CAYUVJ010000067.1:0-9445 GCA_964447955.1 uncultured Gemmatimonadota bacterium | reverse complement strand
CTCGCTCATGGCCCGGTCCCGAGCAGTTCGAAGGCCATGTCGGCCACTCGTTCGGCCGCGCCCGGCTCTCCCAGCCTTCGGCGGACTCCAGCCAGCCCGGCGAGGACCCGTTCCCGCTCCTCCCCGTCAACCAGCAGCGGCCCCAGCGCCCCGGCCAGCCCATCCGGAGTCACCGCGTCCTGGAGCAGTTCCGGGACCAGCCGTTCCCCGGCCACCAAGTTGACCAGGGCGATATGCGGGACCCGCACGCGGCTCTTACCGATCCTCCAGGAGAGCGGGTTGAGCCGGTAGGAGACCACCATCGGAGTGCCCATGAGACCGGCCTCGAGGGTCGCGGTCCCCGAAGCGACGAGCGCTCCGCGTGCCGCCCCCAGCACGTCATAGGTCCGTCCCCGGACCACGACCGCCCCCTCCCCGCTCTCGGGCCGACCCGCGACCGGCAGGGCCGAGGCGACCGGCAGACCGGCCCGGAGGAGCAGGCGATGGTATTCGTCGTCCGGGATGCCCGGGACCGCACAGAGCACGGGGACCAGCCCCGGGCGGTCGCGCTGGAGTCTCCGGACCGCTCCGGCCATGGCCGGCAGCAGCCGGCGGACCTCCTGCTGGCGGCTGCCCGGCAACAGAGCCAGCAGTTCGGCCTCGGGGGGCAGCAGGAGTTCGGCCTTCACCGCGGTCGGTTCCACGGCCACGGCGACATCCAACAGGGGATGTCCCACAAAACGGACCTCGGGCGCTTCTCCATAGCGTTCCCGCATGCGCTCGTAGAACGGGACCTCGAAGGGGAGCACACAGGCCAGCCGGTCGGTGGCCCGGGCCAGGTCGACCACCCGCTCCTCGTGCCAGGCCCAGACCTGGGGGGAGATATAGTAGAGCAGTGGCAGACCGAGGCCCCGGGCGAAGGGAGCCAGCCGCAGGTTGAACCCGGGGTAATCCACCAGGACCACCAAGTCGGGACGTTCCCGCTCGAGGAACCTTCGGACCTCGCCCATGACACGCATCAGGAAGGGCAGGTGCCGGACCACCTCGGCGAAGCCCATGAAGGCCAGGGAGTCGGCGTGATAGAGCAGGTCGACGCCGGCCTCCTGAAGACGGGCCCCTCCGATGCCGGTACACCGCATCCCGGGCTGGCGGCGGCGCAACGCGTCGATGAGACCAGCGGCATGGAGGTCACCGGAGGGCTCTCCGGCCACGATGAAGACGTGTCGGGGGTCCCGGTTCACGATCCCGAGATCGTCCGGGCGATCTCCTCGGCCAGGGCGAGCGCAGCCGCCGCCTGTCGTCCGCTGACTCCGCGGGGAGGGTCTTCCGGGCCTGAGTCCGCCGCCCAGGCCAGGACCGCCCGCAGAAAGGCATCCACCTCCACGGCCAGGGCGTCGCGGCTCCCCTGGTAGGTGCTCAGGGTGACCTGACGCCCTTCCATGGTCATCACGGTCTGCTCATCGGCCGCGGCCGGATCCTCCGGCCCCCGCAGACGTACCAGTTCCCGGCGGCCCGTCTGCAGGTCGAGGGAGAGGTAGGCGTCGGGTTGGAAGATCCGGAGTTTGCGCATCGGGCTGAGGGAGACCCGACTGGCGGTGACGTTGGCGACACAGCCACCGGGGAACGTCAGCCGGACGTTGGCGATGTCGGTACCCGGACCGATGACCGCCACGCCGGCCGCCTGTCGTTCGAGCGGTTCCTGTCCCACCAGGTGCAGGATAAGGTCTAGGTCGTGCACCATCAGGTCATGGACGACCGAGACGTCTCGGCCCCTCGGGTTGTAGGGAGCCAGGCGATGGGCCTCGATGAAACCGGGCACGATACCCTCGGCCTCCAGTTCCTGGAGCGCCGGGTTGAATCGCTCGACATGGCCAACCTGCAGGACCCGATCCATCTCCACCGCCACCGCCACCATCTCACGGGCCTGGCCCGCCGAGGTGGCGATGGGTTTCTCGACCAGAACATGACAGCCGGCGTGCAGGGCGGCCAGGACCACCTCGTGGTGGGCCGAGGTCGGCACCGCCACCGAGAGCGCATCGACCGACTCGATGACCTCTTCGAAGGAGGCGGCCACCCGTACCGGGCGTCCCCCCGCCGAGCGGGACTCCGCCTGCTCCCGAGCCCGGCCCGGGTCGAGATCGTGGATGAGGATGTCGGCCACCAGGGGATGGTCGCGGTACTTCTGCAGGTGATAGGTCCCCAGGTGGCCCACCCCGACCACCCCGACCCGGAGCGGCTGAGGCTCGGATCCGCCGTTCACCCCGAGAGTCCCCGCCGTGAAGCCGTGATGAAATCCAGCAGGTGGGTGACCTCTGGACTCCCCGGCAGCTCCTCCCGGATGCGTTCGAGCGCCTGCGTGGTGTTCAGACCGGAACGGTAGAGGATGCGATAGGCCTTCTTGAGGGTCGAGATGGTCTCGACCGAGAACCCCCGGCGCCGCAGACCGATCGAGTTCAACCCGTGCGGGCGCAGCGGTTCACCGGCGGCCAGCATGTAGGGCGGCACGTCCTGAACCACCCGATACCCGCCCCCTACCATGGCATGGGCTCCGATACGGCAGAACTGGTGGACCGGGGTCCCGCCCCCGATGATGACCCACTCCCCCAGCTCGACATGCCCTCCCAACTGGACCACGTTGGCCAGGATGCAATGGTCCCCCACGATGCAATCGTGGGCCACATGGACATAGGCCATGAGCAGACAGTCGGAACCGATCTCACTCCGTCCGTGCGCCTTGGTGCCGCGGTTGAGGTCGCAGAACTCCCGGATGACCGTGCGGGCCCCGATCTCCAGGGTGGTCTCCTCGCCCCCGAACTTCAGGTCTTGAGGAATGCTGCCGACCACCGCCCCGGTGAAGACCTGCACGTCCTCGGCCAGCCGGGCACCCCGGGCGATATGGGCATGGGGACCGATGCGGACCCGGTCGCCCAGGACCGTCCCCTCCTCCACGATGGCGTAGGGACCGATCTCCACCCCGACCCCGAGGTCGGCCCCGGGGCCCACGATCGCGGTCGGATGGATCCGGACCTCGGCGGTACTCACCCCGTCGCCTCCGGACCGCGGGTCCGCTCCTGGATCGAGGCCAGGAACTCGCCCTCGGAGACCAGCTGGCCGTCCACGTAGGCGCGACCCAGCAGTTTGCAGGTCCTCCCCTTGAGTTTGATCACCTCGGCCTCGAGCCGGAGCTGGTCCCCGGGGACCACCGGCTTGCGGAAGCGCACCCCGTCGATGGCCATGAAGAAGACCAGCGTGTTCTCGGGACTCTCCAGGGTGTTCAGGAGCAGGATCCCGCCGACCTGGGCCATGGCCTCGACGATGAGTACGCCGGGCATGACCGGCTGGCCGGGGAAGTGCCCCTGGAAGAACTCCTCGTTCATGGTGACGTTCTTGATCCCGACCACCCGTTCCCGGGGCACCAGTTCGATGATGCGGTCGACCAGCAGGAAGGGATAGCGGTGCGGCATGATGCGCTCGATGGCCTGGATGTCGAGTACACCCTTGGTCGTCTTGCTGACCTGGTACTTCGATTCGATCTCCTTGCGCTCCTGGTACTTCCGGAGCTTGCGGACCACCTCGACGTTGGCGGCATGCCCGCTCCGCCCGGCCAGCACGTGGGCTTTCAGCGGCATCCCCAGCAGGGCGAAGTCCCCGATGAGGTCGAGGGTCTTGTGGCGTACAGGTTCGTTGGGGAACCGATAGCCGCCGCCCACGATGACCTCGCCCGGCGCCCGCGGTGCGTCGTCCGGCAGACCGAAGCGATCCTGGAGTTCCTGGAACTTCTCATCGGTCAGTTCGTGGTCGATGATCACCACGGCGTTCTCGATACGTCCCCCCCGGATCAGCCCCCGCTCCATCAGGTCCTCCACCTCGCTCAGGAAGCAGAAGGTCCGGGAGGGCGCGAACTCGGAGACGAACTCCTCCTCCAGTCCGTACATGCTGGTGTACTGAGTACCGAGGGCTGGGTTCTGGTAGTCCACCATGAAGGTGATGCGGAAGCGGTCGGAGGGAAGCACGACCAGGTCGACCCCCCGCTCCGGCTCGCTGTAGGTGATCGTCTCCTCGACGACCAGATAGCGGCGGGGGGCTTCCTGTTCCTTGCGACCGGCCTCCAGGAGCACGTTCACGAAGGGCATGGCCGAACCGTCCCCCACCGGCGGCTCCGGCCCGTCGAGTTCCGCGTAGACGTTGTCGATCCCCAAGCCGGTCAGAGCCGCCAGGACGTGTTCGACCGTATGGACCCGGACCTCTCCGTTGCCGATGGTGGTCCCGCGGTCGATGTCGATCACGTAGTCGATGTCGGCCTTGATCTCGGGTTTGTCCTCCAGGTCCGAACGGATGAAGACGATCCCCGTATCGGGGGGCGCCGGCCGGAAGGTGACGCTGGTCTCCTCCCCGGTGTGAAGACCGATCCCCTTGTAGGTGACCGAACGGGCGACGGTACCCTGCAGGGCCTGTGGTGTCATCCCTACTCCCCTCTCTGGCTGTCTTTCTCGGGACTCCGGCCCTCCTCCAGCATCCGGACCCGCGCCTCGAGTTCCTTCAGGCGCCGGCGGATCACCGGCACTCGGGCGGTATTGGCCATGGTCTGCAGGGTCTCTTTGTGGAGCCGGGCCGGGAAACCCCAGACAAAGGTGTTCGGGGCCACGTCCTTGATCACCCCAGACTGGGCTCCCACCACGGCCCCATCTCCGACCGTCAGGTGGCCGGCGAAGCCCGCCTGTCCCCCAATCTGTACTCCGGCTCCGACGATGGTGGAGCCCGCGAAGCCCGCCTGGGCCGCGACCGCCGAATGAGGACCGAGGCGGCAGTTATGGGCCACCATGACCAGATTGTCCAGTTTCGTGCCGGCCAGTATGCGGGTCTCGCCCAGGGTAGCCCGGTCGATCGTGGTCCCCGCCCCCACCAGGACGTCATCTTCCAGAACGACCCTGCCCACATGGGGGATCTTGCGGAAGGTCCCTTCCTCCACACTGTGCCCGAACCCGTCGCTGCCGATGACCGCGTTGGCCAGGATCTCCACCCGGTCGCCGATCACGGAATCCGCATAGACGACCACCCCGGGATGGATCCGGCAGTCGGATCCGAGCGAACATCCTCGGCCCAGGAAGACACCGGCGCCGATGACACTCCCCGCACCGACCTGTGCTCCGGACTCGACGACCGCCCAGGGCCCCACACTGACCGTGGGGTCCAGTTCCGCTCCGGGGGCGACCACCGCGGTGGGGTGGACGCCCGGTTCAGGGGCTGTCTCGGGATGGAAGTGTTCCAGGACCCGGCGCAGGGCGGCGTAGGGGTCCTTCACACGGATGAGGGAAGTCGAGACCTTCTCGTCGGCAGTCAGGTCCTCGGGCACCAGCACCGCCCCGGCCCGGGTGTGGAGCAGTTCCCCAACCCGTCCCGGCTCCCGGAGGAAAGCCAGTTCCCCGGGGCCGGCCGTCTCCAGCGGGGCCACCCCACTCAGCTCGACCTCTTCGCCTTCCAGTCGCCCATCCAGCAGACGGGCCAGTTCGCCGGCGCGCATCGGTCGGGATCTAGTCCCGGTCGGGAGCGTCTCCGGAGAGCCGCTCGATGATGGTCGGCGTCAGGTCGAACTTGGGATCGGCGTACACCAGACCCCCCGAAGCGGCGTCCAGGATGAAGTCGAAGACCCCCTCCTGGCCGACGGTCTCGAGCAGGACGTTGACCCGGTCGATGATGGGCTGCATGAGCTCCTGGTTGCGCAGATAGGCCCGGCCTTCCTGTCCCCAGATCTCCTGGAGGAAGTTCTGGTACTCCAGGGCCTTGCGCTGCAGCTCTGCGGTCAGCTGAGCCCGGCGTTCCTCACTCATGGCCAGACTCTGCCGTTCGAGTTGCTGCTGCATCTGCGTCACTTCCTGTTCCAGGGCGGACGCCTGCCGCTGCCAGGCCTGGTTCTCGGCGTCGAAGGTGGCCTTGGCTTCGACCGTCCCCGGGTAAGCGGCGATGACCGCCTGGGAGTCGATATAGCCGAACTTGGGCGCAGCCTGCTGGACCGGCAGCAGAGTCGCACCGGCGAGTGCGGCGAAAAGGAACCCGCCGAACGCTCCGGCGGTCAGGGACTTGCGCATCGCCCTCCTCCTTGAGGCGGATGTACACCCGCCCGGTGCCCCCGTTGTTCGGGGGTCATCCTCCCGGACGGCGTACGGTCACAGAGTAGACTCGTGACCTGTCACGCGACAACCGTCGCCTGCGAGCAGTGTGGTGCCGACGTCTGCGGCGTGAAAGGACACTAGAAGAACTGGGTCCCGAACTGGAAGTGGGGGACCCAACGGCCCTGGCGCCGGCCATCCACATAATGGTCGAAGCCGTAACCGAAATCGAAACCGATGAGCCCGAGCATCGGGGTGTACATGCGCACACCGAACCCTACCGACCGGCGCAGGTCGAACGGGTCGGTGTCGGCCAGGTTGAGCCAGCTGTTACCGGCATCCACGAAAACCAGACCGAAGAGCGATTGCTGAGGCGCCAGCGGGAACAGGTACTCGAGGGTGAAGATCAGCAGGGACTGACCGCCGACCTCGAGGTTGTTGACGTCCAACGGTCCGACCCGGCGGTTGTCATAACCCCGGATCTGGCCATCGAACGAGGTCCCCCCCGGCAGGTACTTCTCGTTGAAGGGGACGAATCCCTCCTGACCCCATCCGCTGAAGCCCTCGACCAGGCCGGCCCGCATGCGCAGATTGAGCGTGAAGCTCTTCCAGGTGGGGAAGAAGAACGACTGGGAGAGGTCCCACTTGATGTACTGCTCGTCCCCTCCGAACGGCCCGCCGGACGTCTCGATCCGCAGGCTGTTGATGGAACCCAGGGTCGGGAACTCCGGCCGGTCGCGGGAGTCGCGGGTCAGCGACCAGGCCAGTGAGGAGTTGCGCAGCGGCCAGTCGTACTGGCGCAGGTCGTAGGTCGAGCTGGGCTCGTATCGTTCGGAGAAGTCGAAGAAGGAGATATCCTCGAGCCGGTAGCTCAGGCTGGTGCGGAAGTAGTCGTCGGGCCAGCGCAACCGCCGCCCCACGGTGAGACTGCCCCCCTGGCGCTTCTGCTTGTAGAAGGTCGTCCAGTAATACTCGCTGTTGTAGAGGTTGAAGCCCACCAGGGTCGGGGTGTTGAAGAGCCATGGTTCGGTGATCCCGAACTGGATGGTCCGTCGGACCCGTCCGAAGTCCCAGGTGAAGTCGATCTGCTGTCCGTTACCGAAGAAGTTGGGCAGCGACAGTCCCAGGTTGCCGATCAATCCGTCCCGCTCGGAGTAGCCGGCCCCCATCATCGCCTGCCCGGTCGGCTTCTCGGTGACCTTGATGGTCACGTCCAGGTCGCCACTGCTGGTCGGCTGCGGCGGCGGGTCGAGTTCCACGTTGGCGAAGAAGTTGAGCGCCATCACCTCGCGCAGCGAGCGCTCGAAGCGGGTCCCGGAGAACCGCTCTCCCGGCTTCATCAGGATCTCCCGGCGGATGACGTGGTCCTTCGTCTTCGTGTTGCCCGTGATGTAGATGTGGGCGACGTTGGCCGGTTCCCCCTCGTAGACCGTCAGCACGATGTCCACCTGATGACCGTCGAAGCTCAGCTGGGGCACCACGTTGGTATAGACGTACCCTTCCTCCAGGTAGAGCCCCTGGATGTTGGCGGCCGTGTTGGCCACCGCTGTCTCGTCGAAGCGCTCCCCGGAACGGGCCAAGATGTTCTCCCGCACTTCTTCGTCATCGAAGAGCGTGATCCCTTCCCAGGTCAGGGAATGCAGGAAGTAGGGTTCACCCTCATCCACCGTGATGAAGAGCGTGATGTTCCGCCGGTGGTCGTCATAGGCCAGGCTGTCGCTGACCACCCGGGCATCCAGGAATCCCGTTTCGGCATAACGCTGGGCTATCCGCTGACGGTCTTCCTCGAGGACCTGACGGTCGTAGTCCCCCCGGCTGAAGATCCACAGACCGGTGTCGGTCTCCATCACCTTGCGGATCTGGCGGTCGCTGAGGTTGTCGTTGCCCAGCACCCGGATGGCCTTGATGCCCACCTTCTGTCCCTCGGTCACCGAGATGACCAGGTTCACCCGGCTGGAGTCCCCTTCGACCGGCGCCAGTTCGGGCACCAGCTCGACCTGGAGATAGCCGTCCTTCTCGTACTCGTTCCGGATGCGCTCGACCGCCGCCGCCACCGTGCTCGGACCGGCGGTGCCCCCTTCACGGAGCCGACTGGCCTCGAGCAGTTTCCGGCGGTTGTGTTTGTCGTTCCCCTTGAAGGTGATGGTGGCCACCCGGGGAAGCTCGACGACCCGTATGAAGATGTCGATCGAGGTGTCGGAAGGGGTCTGCTGGATCCCTTCGATCTGCACATCCGAGAAGAGGCCCAGGTTCCAGAGCTGTTTGACCGCCCGAGAGACGATGTCCTGGAACTCGACCAGACTGTAGCTGTCCCCTTCGCGCAGCCCGCTCGACTGCCGGACCAGCGCCTCGTCGAAGCGGCTGACCCCCTCGACCTGCAGGGTGGCTACGGTGATCCGGGGCATGGAACCACCGGCCTGGGCGAAGAGAACCCGTGGGGCACAGGTAGCTATCACCAGGGCGACCAGGACGGGTATGATGCGTCCGGCCGTCCGGCGGGTCGGTGATTCCGTTCGATATGCGATAGTAGGCACCATGATCACAAGATGTCCTAAGATATGCGGGGCTCCTGACCCCGACCAGCTTTACCTGCTGTATACGCCGCAGCAGAGAGTGGGTTCGCGCGTCAGGCCCGGAACCCTCCGACCTGGCCACGAGACTCCCTGCTCCCTGCGTCAGAGAGCGACCCTGCTGCTGCACGTCCTGCTGCTCACCGGGTGCCTCTTGTCCCCTTCGACGGTCCGAGGACAGTCGGCGTCCACCGGCATCGTGCAGGGACAAGTCACCCAGGAGAGCACCGGGGAGCCGCTGCCGGCGGTCAACGTCATCGTGGAGGGTACCCCGTACGGCACCCTTACCGCCCTGGACGGCCATTATCTGATCCGCAACCTGCCGGTTGGTGAGCACGTGCTGGTCTTCTCCTTCATGGGCTACCGGCCGGTGCGGGTGGAGAAGGTCGCCGTCCTGCCCGGACTGCGCACCGATGTGGATGTGGCCATGGCCCAGACCGAACTGGAACTCCCGCCCATCGTGGTCACTGCCCAGCGGGCGCTGGTCCAGAAGGACGTCACCGGGACGCTCCACCGGGTCGGGTCGGTGGCCATCCGCCGATTGCCGGTGGATACCTTCCAGGACATCGTGGAACTCCAGCCCGGGGTCTCGGCCGGCGGTCACATCCGCGGGGGCCGAGCCGCTGAGACGCTGTACGTGATCGACGGCCTGCCGGCCCAGGATCCGACCACCGGTGGGGCGGCGCTGACCCTGCCCCGCTCGGCCATCACCGAGCTGAACGTGCACACCGGCGGGTTCGACGCCGAGTTCGGGAACGCCCTCTCCGGGGTGGTCCATGTCATCACCCG
>CAYUVJ010000066.1:8426-9523 GCA_964447955.1 uncultured Gemmatimonadota bacterium | reverse complement strand
GGATCGCCGGCGCCGGTCTGGATGTCTACGAAGAGGAGCCGCTGCCGTCCGACAGCCCCCTGCGGCAACTGGACAACGTCTTGCTCGCCCCCCACAACGCCAACGCCAGCCCGCGGGCCCGGGCTGGCGTGCATGAGAACACGGTGGCCAACCTGCTCGAAGTGCTCCGCCGCCACCGCTGACCGGACGGTTGCCCGCTCACCACCGGGGCACCGCCAGAGGAGAGGGAGACATGGAACGACCGACCGTACTGGTGACCGGGGTGCTGGGGGGGATCGGAAACGCCACCGCCGCCGCTTTCCAGACCGACGGCTGGCAGGTCATCGGGGTGGATGTGGCCGCTCCTCCCGGAGACGTTCGGCTCAGCGTCGACAGGCTGGTACAGACCGACATCTCCGACCCGGAGGCGGTCACCCGGCTCTTCGTATCGGTGTCGGAGACCGAAGGTCGGCTCGACGCCCTGGTCAACAACGCCGCCATCCAGATCGCCAAACCGTTCGAGGAGACCACCCTGGAGGACTGGGACTGGCTGATGGGAGTCAACCTGAGGGCGCCCTTCTGGTGTATCCACGAGGCCCTTTCCCTGCTGCGGGTCTCAGGGCGCGGGGCGGTGGTCAACATCAGTTCGGTGCATGCGGTGGCCACCAGCCGTCAGATCGCCGCCTACGCGGCCAGCAAGGGGGCGCTGGGCGCCCTCACCCGGGCGCTGGCCGTCGAACTGGCCGAGCAGGGTATCCGGCTCAACGCCGTCCTGCCCGGGGCGGTCGACACCCCCATGCTGCGGGCGGGTTTTTCCCGGGGGCACCTGCGCGGGGAGCACCTGGAGGACCAACTGCGGGAGTTCTATCAGCGGCAGACCCTGGGCCGTATCGCGCAACCTGAGGAGATCGCCCAGGCCATCCTCTTCCTGGCCGATCCTGCGCGCTCATCGTTCATCACCGGGGAGAGCCTGGTGGTGGACGGCGGCGCCACCATCCGGCTGAGCACGGAATGACCATGGACCTCCGGTTCACCGCCCTGCTGCCCATGAAGGGGCACAGCGAACGGATCCCCGGCAAGAACCTGCGCCCACTGGCCGGCCGCCCCCTCTGTCTGCA
>CAYUVJ010000066.1:2529-8416 GCA_964447955.1 uncultured Gemmatimonadota bacterium | reverse complement strand
GACCCTGACCCGCGTCCCGGCGATCGAGCGGGTCGTGGTGAACACCGACAGCCCCGAGATCGCTGAACTCTGCCGCCGCGAGTTCGAGGTGGTCATCCACGAGCGGCCGCCCGGACTCTGCGGGGACCTCATCCCCATGAACGACATCATTGCCCACGACCTCTCCCGGCTGGAGGGGGCTGCCCATATTCTACAGACCCACGCCACCAACCCGCTGCTGACCCCGGACACCCTCGGCCGCGCCCTGGAGGTCTACGCGGCCGGCCTCGAGGAGTACGATTCACTCTTCTCGGTCACCCGCTGGCAGAACCGGTTCTGGGACGCTGACGGTCGACCGGTCAACCACGACCCGACGCAACTGCTCAGGACCCAGGACCTGCCCCCTCTGTTCGAGGAAAACTCGGTCCTCTACGTGTTCTCCCCGGACGTCTTCACTCGGCGCTCCAACCGCATCGGCGAGCGTCCACGCCTCTTCGAAGTGACCCCGCTCGAAGCAGTCGACATCGATGAACCCTCCGACTGGGATCTGGCCGAGGCGCTCATCGCCCAGCGACGTCGAGAGGGCGGGGGATGAGATGAGCGAGGCGGCCTATGGACCCCGTCGGCGGATCTCCATCCTGCTGCGCCGGACCGCCTTCGACCTCCTGCGTTGGGTCTACCGCATCGCCGGTCGTCTCAGCCCGCGTCGGGCCGCCGCGACCGCCGGACGGATCGCGGTCGTGTTGCCGGTGTCGGCCGGGCCGCTCGAACTCGGCGCGGCTCGGAACCGGGTAGCCTGGTATCTGGGGGGGATCCACCCGCCCACCCAGCCTCCGGTAGACGTGCTGGTCCCTGAAGGACTCAGCGATACCCTGCCCATAGTCCCGGAATGGGAGAAGTACCACACCGCCTCGACACCCCCCGTCCGGACCCTGTACAGTGGCGATCACGATCCGGCGGTCTACGACCACCTGCTGTTATGGCGGGCTCGGGACGTCCTTTCCCCCCGGATCTGGCCTCACATCGCCCGGGTCCGGGTCATCGGACCGGACTTCTACAGCGGGGTGGACAGTGCGACCTTCCAGGAGGTCATGGCGGCGACCGTGGACCGGGAGAACTATCCGGACCTCCTGGCCCGATCCCGACAGAACTTCCAGGATCTGCTGTCCCGCCATGGCGGTGCCGAGACCGTCTACGTCCTGGGGACCGGGCCCTCGGTGGAGGAGATGCGCCGGCATGATCCCGAGGGAGCACCGGTGGTGGTCTGTAACAGCCTGGTCCGGGACACCGGGCTGCTCGACCACCTGAGGCCGGCGGCCGTCTGCTTCGCCGACGAAGTCTTCCATTTCGGCCCGAGCCGCTACGCCGAGGCCTTCCGTCGCGACCTCCTGGCCGTGCTCACCCGCTATGACTGTCATGCCGTCACCCGCCCCTGGGGGGCCGCCTTGATGCTGCGGCACCACCCCGAGCTGGCCGATCGGCTGATCGCCCTGCCCGAGGATGCCCGGGGCTGGAACGTCCCTTCCGACCAAGGCTTCCGGGTCCGGGCGACCGGGAACATCCTGACCTTCTACATGCTGCCGCTGGGAGCCGCTCTGGGCCGTCGGATCCGTATCGGCGGCTCCGACGGACGCCGTCGCGGAGAGACCTATTTCTGGCGCCACGGGCCCTCGGTCCAGTACGAGGGGCTCATGGAGACGGCCTTCAGGACCCACCCGGCCTTCTTCCGCGACCGGATCTACACCGACTACTACCGCCGGCATCTCCGGCTGCTGGGCGATCAGGTCGCCTGGCTGGAGCGCCAGGGGCACCCGGTCGAGAGTATCACCGCCACCCACATCCCGGTCCTGCGGCAGCGCGCCGTCACGGTCTGACCCTGTTCCCCCGTGTTCCCCGTTGACCCCGGCCCCGGGTGGCCGTAAATAGTAGATGCCCAGCCTGGACACTCCCGGCGGTACCGCTGCCGGCAATCCCATCTACGGCAGACGCCCATGAGCCGTCAGACCCGAAATCCGAGGAGCACGCGCCCGATCCGGGTACTGGGCGCCAACCTCCTGCTCTCCTCGGACGAGCCCTCCCTCATCATGGCTCCGGAGTACTTCGGCGGCACGCCTCATCCGCTCATGCGCCAAGGGCTCGGCTGGGAGATCCGCTGCCAGGAAGCCAACTGTCGGCTGGAGTATCCCGATGCGCCGCCCGAGCGCATCGACAGCAGCTTCGAGGTCCACCAGGAGACGGGAACGGGGCCCCGGCTGGAGGTCGCTGGAGACCGGGTGGTGGCTGTCGGTGACTGGCTCGACCTCGAGACCAGGACCCGGGACCGTCGCTACTCGCTCTTCGGCAACCAGGGGGTACTCTTCCGGCACCTGCTGACCGTCCTGGAACGGCGGGGAGTGTACAGCTTCCACGCCTGTGGTCTGGTCGAGAAGACCACCGGTCGGGTCTGTCTGGTACTGGGGGAGCGGGGAAGCGGCAAGTCCGCGCTGCTGCTGGCTGCCCTGGCCAGCGGGCGCTTCCTCACCTTCGGGACCGAGATCGTCCATGCCGGTTTGGAGGAGGGGCGTTTCGTGTTCTATCGGGGATCGGTGCGCAACAACATCCGGCTGGGACACCTGTTGTACGACTTCCCCGGCCTGGTCGAGTCCCTCGGGGTCGGTTTCGCCGAGGTGGCGAATCCCTGGAACACCAAGGTCCAGCTCGACCTCGCGCCCTTCGGGGTGTCCTGGGAGCGGCTGGACGATCCCGAACTGCACATGATCATTCCCCGCATCGAGGAGAACCTCGGTGAAGCCTGGATCGATCCTGTCCCGGTCGATGATCTGGGACGGGTGAAGCGTACGCTGGTCGAGAATCTGAGCGACAAGATCGTCAGCCTGGCGCTCGCTTATGAATGCCTGCCGGTCGGCAGTCTGGACACGACCGAACTGCTGCAGGCCCGGATCGCCTTCGTCGACGGGATGCTGGCGACCGCCCGCTTCCGGGCGGCCCACCACCTCTTCGCCAGTCCCAAGAACTGCCTGGAAGGTCTGTGATATGAACTCCTTCGAGAAGATCGTCTCCATCCCGTTGTCCGGCCGGTCGGCCAAGCCCCGGAAGACCGGACTCACCATGGTCATCGACAAGGGCCTGGGAGCGGTCCAGGCTGCCGACCTGGCCGAGATCGCCCAGGAGTGGATCGATGTGGTGAAGCTCGGTTTCGGGACCTCCCGGCTCTGCCCGGAGGAGGTCGTGACCCGCAAGATCGCTGCCTACCGGGAGCATGCCATCCAGGTCATGCCCGGCGGCACGCTGTTCGAAGCGGTTCTGGCCCAGGGACGGCTGGCCGCGTTCCTGGAGGAGGCCGATCGACTCGGTTTCGACGCCATCGAGGTCTCCGACGGAACCATCCACATGGACGACGACACCCGCCGGCGCGTGATCGTCGAGGCGGCAGAAGCCGGTTTCACGGTCTTCGCCGAGGTCGGGAGCAAATTTGCGGATGCCGACCTATCGGCTGAAGAGACCGTCCGGGAGATCCGACGGGACCTCGACCTGGGAGCCTTCAAGGTCATCATCGAGGCCCGGGAGGCCGGCCAGGGAGTGGGTATCTTCGATGCCTCCGGCGGGATCGTGGACGATAAACTGGCAGCTATCGTGGCGGGCGCCGACCTGGCCAACGTCCTCTTCGAGGCCCCCCAGAAAGCCCAGCAGGTGGCGCTCATCAAGAAGTTCGGTGTGGATGTCAGCCTCGGGAATATCCCACCGACCGACATACACGCCCTCGAAGCCCTACGGGCCGGTCTGCGGGCCGACACCTTGCGCGGAGTCTACGACTGATCGGAGGTCGCTGTGTTCAAGAAGGAGTTGTTCCCCGGCTGGGCCCTGATGCTGGTGATCGGTCTGTTCTCCAAGTTGCTCTCCGGCCTGGTCGAGGTGGGGGGGAAGCCTCCGATCGAAGCGGTCGTGGTCGCCATCGTCGTGGGCATTCTGGTCCGCAACCTGGGGCTCGTGCCGAAGGTCTGTCTTCCCGGCATCAAGGCGTTCGAGAAGATCCTCATCCTGGGGATCGTGCTGATCGGTACCTCCCTCAACTTCTACACGATGTCCTCGCAGGGGCTCAACATCCTGCTCATCGTACTGGTCACCATGACCGTGAGCCTGGTCATCATCTATGCCCTGGCCCGGCTCTTCCGCCTGCCCCCCGGACTCGCGGTGCTGCTGGCGGTCGGTACCACCATCTGCGGGGGCTCGGCGATCGCGGTCACCGCGCCGCTTATCAAGGCCCGGGAGGAGGAGACCAGCTATGCCATCGGCACGATCGCCCTCTGGGGACTGATCGCCATCCTGGTCTATCCGAAGGTCGCGCAACTGCTGGGGGTCGGTGACTTCAAGTTCGGGGTGTTTGCCGGGACCGCCATCCATTCGACCCCCCAGGTGGTCGGGGCCGGGTTCATCTTTTCCGACCTGGCCGGCAAGACGGCCACGGCGGTCAAACTGGTGCGCAACTGCTTCATGGTCCCGGTGGCCTTCCTGGTCTCCCTCTGGTACGGGCGGAGATATCTGACCACTGGACCGGGGAGTGAAGCGCGGATGGACGTCGCCCGGGCCTTTCCCTGGTTCCTCTTCGGCTACTTCATCATGGCCGGTCTGAACACCTGGGGCTTCTTCACCCCGGAAGGGGTCGCGGCGTTCAACGACGCCGGTCGTTTCTTCATCCTGCTCGGACTCGCCGGGATCGGGCTGAACACGGTCTTCTCCTCGTTCCGGACGGTCGGCCTCAAGCCGCTGGTGGTCGGTCTGCTCGGCTCGGTGGTGGTGGCCGCCAGCAGCATCCTGATGATCGCGCTCCTGCTCTGACGGCTGAGTCGGTTCTTTCCTCTCCCCCGGGGCGGAGATTAACATCCATAGGCCCGCCTTCACGTCAGGGTCGCAGGGGGATCTCGCCGTGAAACTCGAAGGCTGTTGGGTCGCCGGTTTCGTGGATGCCCTGGGAGGCTTCCATGTGGCTATCAACCGTCACCCCAAGATGAAGGTCGGCTATCAGGTCCTGCCCGAGTTCGTGGTCATGCTCCATCACGGGGACGTCCAGATGCTCCACGAACTCAAGAACTTCTTCGGCTGTGGTGTGGTCCGGGCCATCCAGGGGGATCGTATGGCTTTCCGGGTACGCCGCCGCGGTGACCTGATCCGACGGATCGTACCTTTCTTCGAACGTTATCCCCTCAAGACCACGACCGGGGTCGAGTTTATACGCTTCCGCAGGGTGCTACGCATGATGGCGCGCAAGGAACATCTCACCCCGGATGGACTGGCGGTTATCCGCCGTATCGTCGACCAGCCCGTCCATCCGACTCCCGACCTCTCCATGGCGGACTGAGCGCCCACCGGCGCAACCCGCTGGATACTGCTCCTGGATCGAGGACCTTCATGACCTGGCGAGGGGGTCCGGGCGGTCGCCTCCGCCGCCGACGGTGGTGCCGTGGTCGTCGGTTACACCTTCTCGACCGGGACCTTCGGCGGGAGCAACTCCGACCTCTGGCTGCTGCGTCTGGACGCCGCGGGTGACACGATCTGGACCCGGGCGTATGGGCCCCGCGGCCGCCGCGGTTACGGTTTCGACTGGGGTAACGGGATGGCGGCGGTCCCTGATGGACGGGGCGGTTTCGGGCTGGCGGTGGTCACCAAGGACCCGGTCCCCAACCCGTCGGTCTATGACAACGACATCATGCTGGTCCACCTGGAACGGGACGGCACCATGCAGGAACAGGGCCGGCTCGTCTCACCCGGGAACCAGTGGGCCGCCGCCCTGCGGTTTGGAGCCCGGGGGCCTCTTCATGGTGATGCGGCCCTTCGGGTCGACGATCAGCGACGCCGCCCGGAGGCCTTCTTCCTGGCCGCGACCTTCTTCTTGGCCACGGCCTTCTTCTTG
>CAYUVJ010000066.1:0-2429 GCA_964447955.1 uncultured Gemmatimonadota bacterium | reverse complement strand
CCCGCGACCTTCTTCTTGGCCACGGCCTTTTTCTTGCCCGCGACCTTCTTCTTGGCCACGGCCTTTTTCTTGCCCGCGACCTTCTTCTTGGTCGCGGTCTTCTTCTTGGTCGCAGTCGTCTTCTTCTCCATCATGCGGGCGTAGGAGAGCACCCCCTTCCACTGGCCGTCCCCGTGCAGACCGGCCTCCTCGAGCACCTTGTGGGCCTGACCGCTGCCCAGATAGTGTCCCTTGAAGAAGGCGTGCATGGTCCGCTTGCGTCCCTCGAGTGATGTGACCCAGCGGTACATGGTCGGCAGGGTGAAGCCGGTGATCCCTATCGCCTCGGCCGCCAGTTCCTCGGGGAAGACGCGGCGCCTTCGGGCGGCCGGCAGCATGTCGAAGAGTTCAGCACTGGAGACGTAGAAGATATTCATGTTGAGTCCGGCCCGGTCGATACGGGGCAACACCTCCTGGACGAAGGTGTTGGTCACCCCGCTCCCCTGGAGGATGAGCGTACCGTGGTAGGGCACCGCCTTGGGATCGGCCCGCCGCATCGCATAGAATCCGTCGGACGCTGCGGTCACCGGCGGCAGCCCGGCGGCCTTGCGGTCGACGATGGTCTCACCCGGCCGGGTGACGAAGGGAGCGATGACCGCCGGTCGCTTCTGCAGGGCGGTCACCAGCGTCGGGTACATCTCCTGAGGATCCCAGGGTGTGAGGGTGATCATCACCCCCGATGGGAAGTTCTCCTGCAGGAGCTGCAGCGGCTGGGGATCGGCGTGGGTCGGACCGTCCTCGCCCGTCTTGAGCCCGGCGTGGGCGCAGACCAGGATGAAGGTCCGGAACGGCTCCCCCAGGTACTCATGGCGGGCCGTCTGGCCGATCCCGTGCAGGCGTGCCGAGATGTGTTCGAGGGCCGCGATGAACGCCGCGTAGGAGGAGGACGATCCGATGTGACGGCCGTAGCTGGCCACCCCGGTCATGAAGGCCCCCATGGCGTCCTCGCAGATCCCGCCTATGGAGAGCAGCCGGGCCTCGGGATTGGTCACGCTGTTGTAGAACCCGGCGGGGAAGGACTTGCCGAGGCCGGAGATACTGGTCGAATTCAGCAGGTCGGCCGCCGCACCCACGATCGCACCGCCGCTCACCTCGTTGAGGTGGCTCAGGGTGTCGCCCAGCGCACCGCGCAGGGTCTGGGCCTTGCCCACCGGGTAGGTGCACGAGGCGGGGATCTTCTCGGCCTTGATCCGGCTGGTGTAGATCGCCCCCAGGTTCGGCACTTTCGGACGCGGCTTCCGGTCGAGGGCCGCCAGACGGCGCTCGCTGGCGGTCAACCGTTCCGAGAAGAACCCGGCCAGGTCACGGTGCTCTTCGATCGTCTTGCGGACCGCCATGAGGGTATCAAAGAAGAGCTTCTCGACGGCGCCGGGGGACTTATCGACGACCTCCTGGCGCGGGAACCGGGTCCCGAACCGTTCGGTCATGGGCTCCAGCGTCTGGTAGAACTCCGGGCTCAGGTAGCCGTGACCGGCTCCGTGTGACTTGCAGCCCTCGATCCCGTATCGCCAGCCCTTGATGGTGCGGTAGACCGCGGCCGTCGGCTGGTCGTTGATCTTCTCCTTGAGCAGCTGCTGGGCGGCCAGGACCTGACGGAAGTCCTTCCCATCCGGCACCTGGATGACGTTCCAGTCGTGCACGTAGCAGAACTCGGCGGGATCCCACTGGACGTACTCGCCCCACTGGTCTCCCTCACGGGTCACCCGGTTGCTGTCGATCGAGGCCTGGTTCCAGTCAAGGTGCAGGTTGATGTTCCAGAACTGGCCGGTAGCCGCGGTGGCCAGGGACTCGGACACCCGGCCGGCCGTCATGCCCCCCTCACCCTCCAGCACATGGACCAGAGGGGCCTGGGCCCCGTAGGTGTCGAGGGCCCCGAACCCCAGACCGAAGCTGGAGGGCACGCCGACGCCCGAGGCTCCCGTGGCGAGCTTGATGAACGGGGTCAGCGGAGTGGGATGCCCGTCGAGGGGGCGCGCCTTGAACTTCTTGAACAGCGGGGTCTCCTGGGTCGGGTTGCGACGGAAGCCCAGCAGGTCCTCGATCCGGAGCTGGCGCTTCCCGGCCGGGAGCAGCGAGGGATCGCCCACCCGGGCCATCTCGTTCCGCAGGGCCCACATGGCGTAGAGTCCCATCGCCTTGTGACCGGCGGCGTAGGAGATCAGGTCGGCTTCCGGACACTCCGGGTCGCGGAAACGGTAGTCCATGGTGTCGAAGAGGAGTGAGGCTACGATCCGGCCCGACGAGATGCTTCCGCCAGGGTGTCCGGAATTGGGCACGAAGTTGAACAGGATCCCGCAGAGGGTACGGTAGATCAGGTCGTAGTCCTCAAAGGAACGGATGGTCTCCGCGGGGATGGAGACCAGGTCGGGCTGGCTGCCGAGGTCGAGATA
>CAYUVJ010000065.1:0-9528 GCA_964447955.1 uncultured Gemmatimonadota bacterium | reverse complement strand
GTCAGCACCGAGCGGGTCCGGTAGCCGGTCGCCTTGTCGGTCTCCGGGTTGAAACGGGGGTCCTCGTAGGCATCCTCGATCAGGATGTCCTCACCGGTCTTGGCCACATAGCCCGACAGGCCCTGCCCCACCGGCAGGCGGATCTCGGTGACTTCGTCCCCCTGCATGACCCGGGACCAGATCTCCCCCTTCTGGCGATCCACCAGGAAGAGGGTCCCCCGGTCGGCCCCGATGTTGTGAGTGGCCGTCTGCAGGATGCGGGGGAGCATCTCGTCCAGGTCGAGCGTGGAGTTGATGGTCTGGGAGGCCTCGATCAAGGAGGAGAGCAGGCGGATCTCCGCCCGGGCCTGCTCCAGACTGGTGATGCCGTCGGCGGTGCTGCGGCCGGGTGCCGCTGCCGGCGCGGCGGCCGGCGCGGCGGCCGGCTTCTTCTTCGTGCTCTTCTTCTTGGCAGGGGACATGGCGGCCGGTGTCAGTTCTCCGGACGGGCCCCCCGGGGGGGCTCGGTGATGGTCAAGGTGCGGGTGCGACCCTCGTCGGCGTAGGCCATCTCCAGGCGGAGGGTATGCGGCGGCAGGGCCTCCCCCGCCCGGTCGGCCCACTCTATCAGCGTGACGCCGCCGGTGTCCAGCCACTCGTCCAGCCCCAGGGCCCGGAACTCGCGTTCGTCGGCCACCCGGTAGAGGTCGATGTGATGCACCGTGAGCCGCCCCCCCCGATAGATCTGGTGGCGGATGAAGGTGGGACTGGTCACGCTGTCGGGATCGATCCCGAGCACTTCGGCAACCGCCTTGACGAAGGTGGTCTTGCCGGCCCCCAGCGGACCGGCCAGGGCGACCACATCCCCCGGACCCAGACGGGCGGCGAACGCCCGGGCGGCAATCCGGGTGGCTTCGGCATCGGGCAGGGGCCGGGGGGTGCTCGGCCGGCGGCTCATCGGGGCAGTAGCCGGACGAAGGGGACGACCGTCTCCCAGAGGGAGAGGCCGCCGTGCTGGAAGGAGCCGGTGAAGCGGCGGCGATGGGCCGCCGCATCGTGGGCGAAGACCAGGAAGGCCTCCCCGGTGGCGAGCAGGTAGGTGGTGGTGAGCCGGTGCGATGGAAGCCGCCAGGCAGCCAGGTCGTCCACCCGGTGGGTGCGTCGGGTATCGCCCGAGACCAGGTTGCGCCCGACCTTGATCCGCAGGCCCCGGCTGGCGCTGGCATCGGCCTTCACCTCGACCGGTTCGGTTACCCGGAGGCTGCCGTGGTCACTGGCCACCGCCACCGGGATCCCCCGGGCCAGGGTCGCGGCGACCAGCTCCCGCAGGGGCGAGCCCTCGAACCAAGTCCGGGCCAGCCGGCGGAGGGCGGCCGCATCGGGGGCCAGTTCCTGCAGGACCGCCGAGTCGGCCTGGCCGTGGACCAGCAGGTCGAGGAAGGAGACCACCACCACCGAGAGTCCGGGAGGCGTGGAGGCCGCCAGCCGGCGCAGCACCCCGGCGGCGTCCCCGGGAGCGGCCACCCGTTCGAAGGCCCCCAGCCGGGCGTTCGGAAGATGCGGCCGGACGGCCTCCAGGGCGGCGGCCAGCAGGTCGGGCTCGTGCCGGTTGGGACCGCCCGCCCCGTCTTCCTCCCAGTCTCCTTCCCAGAGGTCGGGGTAGGCGGCAGCCACCTCGTCGGGGAAGCGGCCGGAGAGCAGACCGTTGCGCGACCAGGGGGTCGAGGTGGGCAGCAGGGAGAGGACCGGGGTGCGATCGATGGTATGCTCGGGCCCGGCTTCCAGCAGCGGCTCGAGGGCCAGCCACTGGTCGTAGCGCAGGCAGTCCAGCACCAGCAGCAGGGCCCGGTCGTGCCCGGCCAGCAGGGGGAGGATGCCCCGGGCCAGCAGGTCGGTGACCAGCAGAGGGCGGTCGGTCGGGGCGACCGGCGGCGGGAACGACATCGCGGCGGTCCCGGGACCGGGCGGAGCGGACCGCTCCCTGTCCGGGGTCCCCGGACGGGTCTCGAGCGCCTCCTCCAGGTCCTCCCGCATACGCCGCTCCCAGGACCGCCCATCGGCCACCCAGGCCGGGTAGTCCTGGACGAGCTGGCGGGCCAGCCGGCCGTGGGCCTGGTCCTCCAGGGCGGCCAGCGATTCGGCCAGGCCCTCCTGCTCACCGGTGTCCCGCCGCAGGTTCCAGGCGGCCAGCCCCTCGGCCACCACCCCCCAGTCGGCGGGGCCCGGGGTCCCCTCCAGCCGGGCGCTGAGCTGCCGGAAGTCCTCGGTCCAGTCGCGGGTCAGCGAGGCGGTGCGCAGGCGGGGACTCTCCAGCAGGCGCTTGCAGGCGGCCAGCACCTGGCTGGGATTGACCGGTTTGGTCAGGAACTCGGCTTCCCGGCCCAGGGCGGTCTCCATCGAGCCCTCGTCCTCCTGGCGGGTGATCATGACCACCGGCAGTCCGGGCCGGAGCCGGCGCAGCCGTTCCAGGACGGTCAGACCGTCCAGGCCGGGCATCCGCACGTCCAGCAGGACCGCATCGAAGGGCTCGGCGGCGGCCAGGGCCAGGGCGTCCTCGCCGGTGGTCACCCCCGTGACCTCGTAGCCGCGGGCCTCCAGGTAGAGGATGTGGGGCTTCAGCAGGTCGATCTCGTCGTCCGCCCAGAGCAGGCGGTGGGGCCGTTCGGTGCTCATCGCCCGGGGGGGCGTCCCCCCACCAGGATCCCGTCACCGGCCCCCTGCTTGGCCCGCAGGTGCTCCTGGTAGGTACGGGAGAAGGTGTGGGAGCCGTTCCCGTTGGCCACGAAGTAGAGGTAGGCCGCCTCGGCCGGATGCACGGCGGCCCGCAGGCTGGCCGCCCCGGGGTTGGCGATCGGTCCAGGGGGCAGACCCCGGTTCCGGTAGGTGTTGTAGGGGTGGTCGATCTGCAGGTCCTTCTCATAGAGACGGCGCTTCCAGCGCCCCAGGGCGTAGAGCACGGTGGCGCACGACTCCAGCCGCATCCCCCGCTCCAGCCGGTTGTGGAAGACCGCGCTGACCAGCGGCCGGTCGCTGTCCCGGGCCGCCTCGCGCTCGATGATGCTGGCCATGGTGACCACCTGGTCGCGGTCCATCCCCAGTTCGGCGGCCGGACCGGCCAGCTCGTTCGTCCACAGGTCACCGAAGGCCCCGACCATCAGCTGGAGCACATCGGCGGCCGGCATACGGTAGTAGATGTTGTAGGTCTCGGGCAGCAGGTAGCCGTCCAGGTCGGCCGGGGGGGCCCCGGTGTCCCCGAGCAGTCCGGTGATGAAGGCGGGGTCGCGGGTCAGGCGCATGAACTCGGTCGAGTCGACCTCGGCCTGGCGGGCCAGGATACCGGCCACCCGGTCGGCCCGCAGTCCCTCGGGGATGGTCACCAGTTCCTCGCTGGTGGCCCCGTCGGTCAGCCGCTCGAGCACCCGCACCACCCCTTCCCCCCCGGGAAAGCGGTAGCGGCCCGCCTGGACCGCGCGGTCGCTCAGGGTGAGCCGGGCGGCCAGGACCAGACCCTCGGCCTCGGCCACCACACCCCGCTCCTCCAGCTTCCAGGCGATGTCCGGCATGGTGGAACCCGGGGCGATGACCAGGGTGACCGGGGAGGCGAAGGGGGCCGGGGCCGGTCCCCAGAAGAGGGCGGCACTGCGGGCCGAGACGACGGTCGCGGCCAGCAGGGCGGCGAAGAGGGCCAGTCCCCCGGCCTGGGAGATGCGCCGGCGCCCCAGCAGGGCCAGACCGATGGCGGCGGCCAGCAGGGGACCCAGGGTCCAGAGGAAGGGGGTCAGGGAGAGCGGGATCACGCCGGATCTTCGTCCTTCTCTTGAAGGGTGTCCGTACGGTCGAGCCAGGCCTGCAGCAGCAGGGTGGCCGCCAGCCGGTCGTCCACACCTTTACGACGTCCCGACCGCTCGTCCGTGCCTGTCTCCTGTCGGGCCCGGCCGGCCTGGGCGGTGGTCAGCCGCTCGTCCTGCCGGTGGACCGGTCGGCCGAACCAGCCGGTCAGCCGGTCGATGAACCCGCGTACCTTCTCGCAGGCCGGACCCTCATGGCCGTCCAGTTCCAGCGGCCAGCCGACCACGAAGGCCACCGGGTCGCGCTCGGCCACCAGGGCCTCGAGGGCCGCCCGCAGATCCTTGCGGCCGGTCCAAGGCAGGGTAGTCAGCGGGGTGGCCACCCGGGCCTGCTCGTCGGCCACGGCCACCCCGAGGCGCCGCTCGCCCCAGTCGAGCCCCAGCAGAATCCCCATCAGACGCGTTCGAGCTGCAGCAGCAGATGCCCGACGACCGGGACCAGTACCGAGTGGGCGTCGTCCACAGCCGAGGGGCTCCCCGGCAGGTTGACGATCAGGGTCTTCCCGGCCGTGCCGGCCAGGCCGCGGCCCAGCACGGCGGTAGGTACTTCGGCCAGACCGGTCCGGCGCAGGGCTTCCTCGATACCGGGGAAGCGCCGCTCCAGCAGGGGTTCGGTGGCCTCGGGGGTCACATCCCGCCGGGTCGGGCCGGTGCCTCCGGTGGTCAGGATGAGACGGGGGGGCTCCGGGGCGGTCAGCCAGCCCAGCAGGGTCCGGCGGATGGTCTCGATCTCGTCGGGGACCAGTCCGGTGTGGGCGACCACCGCGCCGCAGGCCTCGGCCAGCACAGCCAGCCTCGGGCCGCTGCGGTCTTCCTGCGCCCCGCTCGCACAGCGGTCGCTGACCGTCAGGCAGGCGGCCGCGTAACCCTCCAGCCGCCGGGAGGGGTCATGCCCGCCGCGCCCACGATCCCGCTCAGCCATCCTGATCCTCCCGTCGCCAGGTACCGCTGCGCCCCCCCGACTTCTCCTCCAGTCGGATACGTTCGATGACGATCCCCCGTTCCAGTCCTTTGAGCATGTCGTAGACGGTCAGGGCGGCGGCGGCCACCGCACTCAGGGCCTCCATCTCCACCCCGGTGCGGTCGAAGGCCCCGACCTCGGACCGGACGGTGATGGCCGGTCCCTCCTCGCCGGTCACCGCCTGCAGGTCGACCTCGACCGCGGTCAGGCGCAGGGGGTGGCAGAGGGGGACCAGGTCGGGCGTGCGCTTGGCCGCCTGGATGCCGGCGATGCGGGCCACCGCCAGCACATCCCCCTTGGGCACCCGCCCATCGAGGACGGCCGCCAGGGTCTCCCGGGACAGACGCACCCGGCCTTCGGCCACGGCCCGGCGCCGGGTCTCGGGCTTGTCGCCCACATCCACCATACGGGGGTCTTCGGCCATGGGCGACATGATAGGTCGGGGGGGAGAGCGCCACAAGACGGGGGTGGTCGGCGGGACGGGTCTCTGAGCAGGCGGATACCGCCGAGTCCGGCGTTTCCGCACTTCGGACGGGTGGTTATACTGCTTCGGGTCCGGGCAAATCCTGACACCATAGATAATTCCTTAAGGCTGAGGTCTGCATGCAAGAGATAAAAGGTGTGGTGCTCGCGGGGGGACTGGGAACCCGGCTCCACCCACTCACCAAGGTCACGAACAAGCATCTGCTCCCCATCTACATGAAGCCGATGATCTACTACCCTATCGAGGCCCTGGTCGAGGCTGGGATCCGGGAGATCATGATCGTCACCGGCGGGAACAACGCCGGCGACTTCCTGCGCCTGCTGGGCAACGGCCGGGAGTTCGGGCTCAAGCACCTGAACTACACCTACCAGGAGGGTGAGGGGGGCATCGCCGAGGCATTGGGCCTCTGCCGTGAGTTCGCCGATGAAGACCGCATCGCCGTCGTGCTCGGGGACAACATCTTCCAGAACAGTATGAAGCCGCACGTCGAGGCTTACCGGGAGCAGGCAACCGGAGCCCGCATCCTGCTCAAGGAGGTCCCCGACCCGGAGCGTTTCGGAGTTCCGAGGCTGGAAGGGGACCGGATCGTGGAGATCATCGAGAAGCCGAAGGACCCGCCCTCGAACTACTCGGTGACCGGGGTCTACTTCTACGACGCCCAGGTCTGGGAGGTCATCGACGTACTGGCGCCTTCCGCCCGGGGGGAGCTCGAGATCACCGATGTGAACAACCACTACATCCGCAAGGACCAGATGCAGTACAGCATCATGGAGGGCTGGTGGACCGACGCGGGGACCTTCGAGTCCCTGCGCCTGGCCAACGAACTGGTCGCTGAGACGGGCGCGAACAACCCGGTCTGAGCCAGGGAAGCCATCCTAACCGAGAACAGAGGAAACGAATAATGATCGATGGCGTGACCATCAAGCCGCTGCGGGTGATGCCGGATGAGCGCGGTCGGCTCATGGAGATCTTCCGTAACGATGAGGATGAGTTCGAGGCCTTCGGCCAGTGCTATATGACCACGGCCTACCCGGGCGTGACGAAAGCCTGGCACTTTCACGAAGGACAGACGGACAACTTCACCTGTGTGAAAGGGATGATCAAACTCGTCCTCTACGACTCGAGGGAGGACTCACCGACCCGCGGTGAGGTCAATGAGATCTTCCTGGGGGAACACCGGCCGGTGCGGGTCCGCATCCCCAACCTGGTCTACCATGGATTCAAGTGTGTCTCTGCGGAAGAGGCCATCGTCATCAACCTGCCAAACAAGGTCTACGATTACCAGCACCCGGACGAGATCCGGGCCCCGGCCCATGGCGGGGAGATCCCCTATGACTGGAGCCGTCAGGACGGCTGATCCCGGGAGGTCGAACGGATGTCTTTTCTTGTAGTCACCGGCGGGGCCGGGTTCATCGGCGCCAACTTCGTACACTGGATGCTGGAGCACCATCCGGAGCAGGAACTGGTGGTGGTCGACCTGCTCACCTATGCCGGGAACCTGGCCAACCTGGAAGGGGTGCGCGACCGCATCCGGTTCGTGAAGGCCGATATCGGCGACCCCAAGGCCATGCGGGAGGTGCTGGACGGGGCGGGCGGGCTCATCAACTTCGCCGCCGAGTCCCACGTCGACCGCAGCCTGGTCAGCGCCCATCCCTTCATCCACAGCAACGTGTACGGGGTGCAGGTCCTGATGGATGTGGCCCGGGAACTGCAGATCCCCCGCTTCCTGCAGATCTCCACCGACGAGGTCTACGGTTCGACCCCCGAGGGGATCCGCTTCGACGAGGACGCCCCCTTCCGTCCCTCGAGTCCCTATGCCGCCAGCAAGGCCGCCGCCGAACTGCTCGTCCAGGCGGCGGTCCACAGTTGGGGCCTGCCGGTGCTGATCACCCGGGCCTGCAACAACTACGGCCCCTACCAGTTCCCCGAGAAGCTCATCCCCCTGATGCTGACCAACATCCTGGAGGGCAAGCCCCTGCCGGTCTACGGGGACGGTCAACAGAAGCGGGAATGGCTGCACGTACGCGACCACTGCGCCGCGGTCTGGGCGGTCTGGGAGCAGGGGACACCGGGCCGGGTCTACAACATCGGCACCGGGGCCGAGGTGCCCAACCTGGAGCTGGTGCAGACCATGCTCCGGCTCCTGGAGGGGCCGGAGGAACTGATCACCTTCGTGGAGGACCGGCCCGGGCACGACCGGCGCTACGCCCTCGACACCACCCGCACCACGGCCGAGCTGGGCTGGCGCCCGGTCATCGGGCTCGAGGAGGGGCTGGCCGAGACTATCGGCTGGTACACCGGACACACCGACTGGTGGGAAGCCATCAAGAGCGGGGCCTACCGCGACTGGTACGACCGCTGGTACAAGTACCGCTGAATCTCTTATAGAGACGTCCAGGGGTCGATGTTGCGCAGTCCGATGAGCCGGGCGAGCCAGCGCCCCGGGGGGCGCTCGGCCATCCGGCGGTAGCGGGCCACCGCCTGGTCGTAGCGCTCCCGATCCACCTTCAGCAGCAGGATCGTCCCCACCACCCGGTGCAGCAGGGTATCCGCTTCGGGCGGACCGGCCGCCGCGCTCCGCTCCAGCACCGGCAGCAGACCATCCAGGGCCGCCTGGACCTCCTTCTGGGCGGCGACCTCCTCGATCAGGGTCTGGGCCCCGGCCGCCCCGACGAGGGCCTGCTCCCAGTCCCGGTAGGCCCGCGTACCGCGTACCGGCTCTCCCAGCTGTTCGACCAGATCGGCCACCAGGGCCTCCCGGCGCTGCTGCTGGGCGATCACCCGCTCCCAGGCCAGACGGGCGGCCTCCTCGTGCTCCAGCAGGTCATCCACGGTGAACCCGGCCGCGACCGCGAAAGCGGCCACCAGGATGAGCAGGAACGAGGCGATCCCGAGGGCGTGGTCGATCAGCCGGCGTTTCTCCCGCCGCGGGAAGGCTCCCTGCTCCTGCAGGGCCTCGATCACCTCGTCGGTGGTCAGCAGGGGCTCTTCGCGGTTCACAGCAGGTGCTCCTCGTCCCCTTCGCGCGGCTCGGGCTCCTCGGGGGGGCCCAGAGCGGTTCCGTGGGGACGGGGACGGGGACGGCGGACCAGCAGGAAGCCGAGCAGCAGCAGGCCGAGCAGGATGACGGCCAGCCAGAAGATGAGGATGGAGGTGTTCACCGCACCGCTCCCGGGCCGGGGCCGCGGCCATCCCGCTTCTTCCCGGCGGAGGGCGAGGGCTCGGGCAGGACCTCCGGTTCCCGGGCCAGACGGATGGGCCAGGCCAGCCCCTGCGGCCCCCTCCCCGAAGCGACCACCCAGAGCACGAAGAAACCGGCTGCCAGCACGGTCAGGCTCAGGACCTGCCCCATGGTGAAGGGACCCAGCACCGTCCCCAGCGCATCCCCCGGACCGGTGAACTGGACGTCGGGCTGGCGGTACTGCTCCACGAAGGTGCGGAAGAGCCCATAGCCGATCAGGAAGAGTCCGCCGAAGGTGCCGGGACGAAACCTCCAGCCCCCCCGGCGGGCCAGCCCGACGACCAGCCAGAGCAGCAGGAAGAGCAGGATGCCCTCCAGGGCCGCCTCGTAGAGCTGAGAGGGATGGCGCCAGGGGATCTGCGCCTCGATGGCCTCCCAACGGCCGTCGACCCGGGCCTGGTGGACCGCCCGGTAGACCGCGTCGGGCAGGCTGGTGCGCATTCCCAGTTCCCTCAGGGCCACCGGGTCGCTGGGGAAGCGCATGGCCCAGGGGACCGCCTCGGTGGTCACCCGGCCGTAGAGTTCGCTGTTGATGAAGTTGGAGAGCCGCACCGCCGCGATGCCCGGGGGGGCGGCCAGTACGATCCCGTCGGCCAGCCCCAGGAAAGGGATGCCGTGCTTGCGGATGTACCACCAGAGGAGCAGGACCACCCCGGCCAGCCCGCCGTGGAAGGAGAGGCCCCCCTCCCACAACCGGAGCCACTCCAGGGGATGGGACAGGCTCTCGGGGGCGTAGAAGAGCAGGAATCCGATGCGCCCCCCTACGATCACCCCGACCGCCACCCAGCCCACGATCTCCCCCACCTGCTCGGTGGTGATCGGCAGGCGGCCCTTCCCGGCCAGGCGATGGAGGATGAGGTAGCCCAGACCGAAGCCGACCACATACATCAGCCCGTACCAGCGCACGGCCAGCGGGCCGGGCAGTTCCAGCAGGACCGGCGGGATGTGGGGAAAGGGCAGGCTCAGCATCAGGCTCATGGCGTGGTCTCTCCCCCGTCCCCTTCGTCGGTCGTCT
>CAYUVJ010000064.1:0-9607 GCA_964447955.1 uncultured Gemmatimonadota bacterium | reverse complement strand
CCATCAGTCCGTCCAGGGTGAGGGGGGGCCCGGTCGTGCCGGTCGTGACCTGGGCGTTGGCCGGGCCGCCGGACAGTGAGGAGAGCAACAGCGTGAGGGTCAGGAGATGACGACCGGTGCGGGTACGGACGGACGGCATCGGGTCTCCGGGCCTAGAAGAAGCGGACCGGGATGCCCTGGATGCGCGCCGGGAGCCGCCGTCCCGTGCTGTCCTGGTCGGCGCGGATGGCGTCCTCGAGTGCCTCGACGCTACCGGGGTATCGGTCCGTGACCGCCGGCGGCAGGACGTAGCGCTGGATCGGGGAGGTTTCGACCTGTCCGGCCAGGGCACGCTCGGCGGGGGTCGATCCTATCCCCCGCTCCCGGGTGGTGCCCACCACGACCAGCAGGATGGCCGCTGCAGCGGCCGAGAGCAGGAAGGGGGCGGGGCGGAGGATGCCCCGCAGTTCCTCCCGGCCGGCCTGACGCCGGACGGCCCGCTTGACGGCCCAGGCTGCTTCCGAGCCGGCCTCCACCTCGCCCAGTCGACGCAGGTCGCTCAGCAGCCGCTTCATCCCCTCCAGCCGGGTGCGGCAGGCTCCGCAGTGCTCGAGGTGCACGGCGATCTCCCGTTCCAGATGGGCGGGGAGCGACCGGTCGAGCCAGGCGGAGAAGAGCTCGACGTAATATCCGCAGCGTTCGGTGTGGTCAGGCGTGTTCATACCAGTCACCCAGCTTCTCCTGCAGCAGCAGTCTCCCACGGTTCAGTCGCGATTTCACGGTCCCGACCGGGACCTGGACGATCCCGGCGATCTCTTCGTAGGACATCCCCTGCATGTCCCGCAGGATGATCACTTCCCGGTATCTCTCGGGCAGTCGGGTCAACGCTTCGGTCAGGGCTTCTACCGCCATCCGGTCCTCAGCCTTACGGTCGGGCCTACCGCCCGGGTCAGGGAGTTCCAGTTCGGGGCCGTCCTCGTCCCCTCCGGGGGCGCCCAGCCGGAGCATACGCCAGCGCTTGCGGCGCCGCCACTCACTCCGGGCCAGGTTCCCGGCGATGGTGTAGATCCAGGTCGAGAAGGAAGCGATGTGCTTGAAGTCCCGGCGTTTCTTCCAGACCCGCAGGAAGGTCTCCTGGAGCAGGTCCATGGCCATCTCCGGGTCCTTCAGGAACCGCAGCAGATAGCCGTAGAGCCGGTCGTAGTAGCGGTCTACCAGCAGGTCGAAGGCCACCCGGTTCCCCTCCAGGGAACTCGAGAGCAGCGCTTCGTCGGTCAAGCGCGGCAGTTCGCTCTCTTCGATCGCCTTCTTCGTCAATACCATGGGCTCCCCCGTCGCCATACCCCTCTCAGACCCGGCGACGGCCTTGTGGTTCCCGTCATTCCTGCGACGATCGACGCGGCCGGCCCCGCCGGCCCTCCCGCCGTCGGGTCTCATGGGAAGGGACGCTCCCCGCCCTCCGGGGTTCCCGCCCGGTGACCAGACCTGCCAGGGCCAGACCCAGGCAGAGTACCGGCAGCCAGTCCCCGTGCCGGGCGTAGGGGGTCAGACCCGCCTCCGGCCAGACCCTTCCCACGGCGGCGTCCTTGGTGTAGAGCGGGGTGACGGAGTGGATCTGTCCCCAGCGGTCGATCAGGGCCGAGTGCCCCCCGTTGGAGGCTCGGATGAGCGGCCGGCGGAACTCGACCGCCCGCAGGGTAGCGGCCTTCAGCTGCATCGCCTGGTAGATGGTCCGTCCGAACCAGGCATCGTTACTCAGCACGGCCAGTACGCGGGCTCCGGCCAGGACTTCGGGGCGGACCAGCCGGGCGAAGATGCTCTCGTAGCAGATCAGCGGGCCGACCCGCGGGAGTCCGGGGGCGGCCGGCGGGCCTCCCAGGAGCGGGGCCTGCCGGGCCAGTCCGAAGTCGGACCAGCCCAGGTTCCAATCCTTGATGGGGCCGAGCAGATGTTGGTAGGGCACCCGCTCCCCGAAGGGGACCAGGATGCGTTTGCTGTAGATCCCCTCCCCTTCGGTGATCCCCCGCTCCCCCACCAGGAAGACCGAATTGTAGGTCCAGGAACGCTCCTCACCCGCGGGGCGCGCGTAGCTGAAGGCCCCGGTCAGGATGGGGACCCCGATCCGGACCTGGAGGGCCTGAACCCGGTTACGGATGCGCAGGTACCTGCCGTAGCGGGCGTGGAAGTACTCCGGAACCGCCGTCTCGGGCCAGACCACGAGGTCGAGCCGTTCCCCGACCGCCAGATGGACGGCCCGGGTGAGCCGTTCGTAGAGGTAGAGGTTGTAGTACAGCATCTGGTCGGCCAGCTTCACCGTCGGCCGGACACTGGCCCCCACGGCGGCCACCTGCAGGGCACGGGCATCCTCCCCGAGCCAGGTCGGCCGGTCCGGGTCCCTTTGGCTGAGGGTCGGACGGGAGAGCTCGGCACTGGCGGCGGCCCCCCCCAGCGCCAGGGTGAGCCGGCCATAGAGCAGGACGGCCACCGCCAGGGCGGCCGCCGGGGCCAGGGCGCGGGCGAGCCGACGGAGGTCGGTCGTACCGCCCTGGTAGACCGTCCGGGCGAGACCGCGGTAGACCAGGGCGTTCACCGCCGCGACCCACAAATCGATGGTCCAGGAACCGGCCAGGGGAGCGGTCTGGAGGGCGGCCGGGGTCCAGGTCTGGGTCAGCGCCAGGGTCAACCAGGGGAAGCCCATCTCCCCCAGACTGAGCAGCCAGACGAAAGCGGTCCAGAGTACCGGCAGCACCAGCGGCCGCCAGGCGCCCCGGACCTGGCCGACCAGCCAGGTGAACACACCCCAGACCAGGGCGAGATAGATCATGGCGGCCGGCAGAGCGATGACCCCTTCCGGCCCGATGTTGTAGATCCAGTGGAGCCCGAGCAGGTTGAAGACCAGGCCCCACAGCATGCCGAGAGCGAAGGCCTGCCTGCCCCGGACCCCTTCCAGGGCGAAGAGCCAGGGCACCAGGGCGATGTAGGCCAGCCAGCCGGTCGGGAAAGGGGGCTGGGCCAGGGTCAGCAGGACCGCTGAAGCGAGCAGGAGGAGGATGCGCATGGGTTCCGCGGTGCCTAGAATCCCTCGCCCCGGATCCGCTGCTGCCCGTCCGTGTGCTCACGTGTCCGGCGGAAGAAGCGGATGGTCCGCCGCAGACCCTCTTCGAGCGGCACCTGGGGACGCCAGCCCCAGAGTTCCCAGGCATAGATCGGGTCGATCACCGAACGGAGCTGTTCGCCGGACTTGGCCGGACCGTGCTGCTCGTCTCCGCCCCACCCCACCGCCGCGACCACGCCGCGGTAGATGTCCACCACCGAGGTCTCGTGTCCGGTCCCGATGTTCACCACCACCGACTCCGGACCGTCGAGGGCGGCCAGATTGGCGGCCACCACGTCCCCCACATAGACATAGTCCCGAGTCTGCACTCCGTCCCCGTTGATCAGCGGCTCTTCTCCGGCCAGCAGCCGGTGGGCGAAGATGGCCACCACCCCGGCCTCCCCGAAGGGGTTCTGGCGGGGTCCGAAGACGTTGGCGTAACGCAGAGCGGTGTAACCGATCCCATGGACCTCGCGGTAGGCCCGCAGGTACTTCTCCGTAGCCAGTTTGGAGACCCCGTACGGACTTACCGGATCGGTCGGGTGACGTTCGTCGGCCGGGAAGACCGACTGTTCCCCGTAGACCGCCCCGCCGCTGGAAGCGAAGATGAAACGGCCGGTGCCGTGGCGGACACAGGCGTCCAGCAGGGTCAGCGAGCCCAGGATGTTCACCCGGGCGTCGAAGCCCGGATCACTGACCGAACGCCGCACATCCATCTGGGCAGCGTGATGGTTGACCACTTCGGGACGGAACTCGGCGAAGACACGCTCCACCAGTCCGGCATCCCCGATGTCCCCCGCATAGAAGGCGGCCCGTTCGTCGACCAGGTCCCGCTGACCGGTGCTGAGGTCGTCGATCACGGCCACCCGGTGCCCTTGGGCCAGGAAGGCGTCTACCATGTGGGAGCCGATGAAGCCGGCTCCGCCGGTGACCAGGATGCGGCGCCCTCCGTCAGCGGTCTTCACGGGCGGCTCCCCGGGGGTCGGCCTGGTAGCGCTCGGCCTCGTCCCCCGTCATGAACGTTCGCAGCAGCATGTCCAGCCTCCGTACGTAGATCTCCTTGCGGGTCATCTCGGGGGCGAAGAGGGCCCCGTCCAGCCACCACAGTCGTCGGGTGGCCGGGTCCACGAAACAGTACGACACCACCGCGCCGCCCACCACCTTCTCGTCGTTCTGCCACAGCCCCCGCAGACGGAGGGCCCAGCGCCCCTTGAAGTCGTTGATCGAGACCGTGGTGTAATCCCGATTGAGCCGGTCCCGGTCGTAGTACTGGCGGGTGATCCGGTCGCGGAAGTTCATGGCCTCCTGACTCAGGCGGACCAGTTCCTCCGGCTCGGGGTCGGTCCCGGCCTCCATGAGGTGACCGAGCGACTCGATCCGTCGGATCCAAGCCAGGCCCCGATCCTGCAGGCTGTCCACCGGCACCCAATAGGCGAAGAAGAGACGTTCGGGGACGTAGTTGATCATACGCACGAACGACTCGTCGCCGCGGGAGTCGTCCAGCCGGTAGTCCCAGGGTACCCGGACCAGGAAGTCATAATCGCGGTGGAGCTGCTCCTCGATGTCGAACTCCTCCCCCTGGCGGAAGAGCAGTCGGCCGACCCGTTCGTCGTAGCGGGCCTCGAGCAGGTCCCATAGTTCACTGCGGTTACTTTCCAGATAGTCGACCAGTTCGACCCCGGTCGGCGCGGTGATGATGATGAAGAGCTGGTCGACTGCCCAGATGTCCTCGCGGACGAAGAAGATCCCTTCTCGCCGGCTGCGGATCCGCTGCTGGGCATCCTCGGAGATGTACTGCCGGACCATCGAACCGGCCTGGGTGCCGGAATCGAGCGGTGCGCAGAGCACCTGGTTGCGATAGCG
The DNA here is from genome assembly GCA_964447955.1 of uncultured Gemmatimonadota bacterium. Classification (GTDB taxonomy): domain Bacteria; phylum Blakebacterota; class Blakebacteria; order Blakebacterales; family CAYUVJ01; genus CAYUVJ01. The sequence continues at coordinate 4,671 of CAYUVJ010000064.1, read as the reverse complement.
GTTGAAAAGCCCCCCCCACGACTCCAGCTCCACCCGCCGGACGCTGAAGACCTGCTCTTCCCGCGGCGTGCGCACCGTTCGATGCCACAGGTCCTCCAGCAGGGAACCGTAGGTCTCCCAGTTGGCGTCGTCGGTCCACACGACGATCTCATCGGAGCCACCGACCGAGACCCGGCGCCGTTCGACGTCGCAGGAGGAGAGGACCGTCAGGCTCAGCAGCAGGAGCAGGAATTGGCGGAAACGAGGTCTCACAGCGATCCTCCCGGTACCGGGGTGCGGACACGACGGTCGTTGACCGCCTGGCGGCCGGCCGTCACATCGACACGACGCAGGAGTGCCCAGCCTGTTAGGAAGAATATCGTCACCGACAGGACTGCCCAGCGCTGACTGCCGGTAGCGGTCGAGATGATGCCGAAGGCGAGCGGCCCCAGCACCGCGCTGAACTTACCGCTCAGGCCGTAGAAACCGTAGAACTCGGCCTCCCGGTCGACCGGGGTGAGTTCGGCCATGAGCGAGCGGGAAGCGGCCTGGCTCGAGCCCATGGCCACTCCCGCCAGCAGCCCGACCAGATAGAACGACCAGGGGCCCTGGGCCAGGAAAGCCCCCACACACATGACCACCCAGAGGGCCAGGGTGGCCTCGATGGTCCGGCGGGCCCCCCAGCGGTCGGTCAGCAGACCGAAGAACCAGGCGCCGGGGAAGGCCGCGAACTGGATCAGGGCGAAGAAGAGGATGACCTGGCTGAGGTCGAAACCCAGGGTGACCGAGGCGTAGATGCCCCCGTAACTGATGACCGTGTTGATGCCGTCGCTGTAGAGGAAGTAGGCCAGCAGGAAACGTCCCGTCTGCCGGTAGTCGCGCAGGTGGGTCAGGGTGTCCCGGACCCGGTCCCAGCCCTCCCGCCAAGCCCCCTCGGCCAGATGGACCAGGGGGGGGCGTTCGCGTACCCAGCGGAAGAAGGGGATGGCGAAGAGCAGGAAGAAGAGGGCCGAAACGGCGAAGGCCGGGGTCAGGGCGGTCGGGTCTCCCGAGGTGGTGGCCCGGTCGGCGAAGGGAAGGGTGAGGGCCAGCGAGACCAGCGCACCGATGTACCCGATGGCGAAACCCATCCCTGAAACATAGCCCATCCGGCCCGGCGGGCTGATCTGGGGAAGGAAAGCGTTGTAGAAGACCAGGCCCCCCTGGAAACCGATGTTGGCCAGCACGAAGAGCAGCAGTCCCCAGAAGACCTCCCCCCGTCCCACCGTGACCATGAGCAGGGTCGGCACGATGCAGAGGAGGGTGAACAGACCGGTGAAGCGTTTCTTGCGGGCCGTGCCGTCGGCCACGGCCCCCAGGAAAGGGCTGATGAGGCCGACCAGCACCATCGAGACGGCCGTGCCCAGTCCCCACAGGAAGTCACCCGCCGGACGCATCCCCCAGGGAAGACGCACCAACTGGTCCCCGGCCACGAAGGTCCTGAAGTAGACGGCGTAGGCCACGGTGACCACGATCACCGTGAAACTGGTGTTGGCGAAGTCGAAGAGATACCAGCCCCAGCGCTCCCGGCGGTCGGCCCGATTCATGGCTCCACTCCTTCGAAGCGCAACAGTTCGGGCGGATCCTGTCCCCGTCGGCGGACCCCCACCAGGTCGAATCGGACCTCCGCGGAACCGGCCGGGCGTTCGGCCAGCCAGGCGGCCGCCGATCTGCGCCAGCGTCTCCGCTGGGCCGGCTGCAACCAACCGATCGGGTCCCCCGCTCCCTGGCCCCGGGCCGCCTTGACCTCAACCAGGACGATCTCCCCGGCCCGGGTACAGACCAGGTCGAGTTCACCACCCCCTCCGCGCCAACGTCGGGCCAGCACGAGGTAGCCGCGGGCCTGATAGTCGGCCGCCACCAGGTCCTCGGCTTCGGCTCCCCAGGCCTGTGGGGTCTCCGATCGTTCCGGGACGGGCAGTTCGAGCTGTTCGGCCCGGCGGCCGAACGAGCGGCGATGGACCGGTGAGGGTCCGAGACGATCGAGTGCCTTGAAGTGCTCGGCCGTGGCATAACCCTTGTGTTCGGCGAAGCCGTAGCCGGGGTAGCGACCTTCCAGTTCGATCATCAAACGATCTCGGGTGACCTTGGCCAGCACGCTGGCGGCGGCGATGGCCCGGCTGCGCCGGTCCCCCTTGACCAGGGCCTGGTGCGGTAGGGGGCAAGAGGTCAACGGCAGGCCGTCCACCAGGGCGAAGTCGGCCGGCGGTTCGAGTCCCTCCAGAGCTCGGGCCACGGCCAGATGGACGGCGCCCAGGATGTTGTGCCGGTCGATCTCCTCGGGTGAGGCGGCACCCACCGCCCAGGCCTCGGCCTCGGCGGTAATGACTTCGTAGGCGGTCTCCCGGGCACGGGGGGTCATGCGCTTGGAGTCGTCGAGGGGGTGATGGCAGAACTCCTTCGGCAGGATGACGGCGGCGGCCACCACCGGACCCGCCAGCGGACCGCGGCCGGCTTCGTCCACCCCGGCCACCCGGTTTTGGCCCCGTTCGTGGAGGCGGAACTCGGGATCGCAGAAGGCCCGCCAGCGGGCTTCCCGCCGACGGGCCTCTTCCTGTCGCCGCCGGTGGCGGCGGGCCAGCTCCTGTGCTCCCCGGCGCCGGTCCTGCTCCAGCCGTTCGAGCAGCTGTTCGGCCTGGTCCGGGTCGGCGGCCGCCAGGGCCTGCTCCAGCTCCCGGAGGGTGGGCTCGGAGCGGTCCGGCAAAGGCTTACTCGGAGACGGCGGGTTCCGGGTCCTGGCCGGGAACCGGCTCGGTCACGGGCGGCGTCTTCTCTCCAGGTACCTCGACCACCGTGCGACGACGCTCCTTCACCCGGGCCCGCTTACCGATACGGTCCCGCAGGTAGAAGAGCTTGGCCCGCCGGACCCGCCCGTGCCGGGTGATGTCGATGCTCCGGATCATCGGGGAGTTGATCGGGAAGATACGCTCGACCCCCACCCCTCCGGAGACCTTGCGGACGGTGAAGGTCCGGCTGTTCCCACTGCCCCGGATACCGATGACGATCCCCTCGAACATCTGGATCCGTTCCTTCTCCCCTTCCACCACCCGGACATGCACCCGCACGGTGTCGCCCGGCTTGAAATCCGGGAGGTCGGTACGGACCTGTGAGGTGGATATGGTCTGTAGGCGCTTCATCTCGTCTCTCCTGTGCCTGCTGTGCCTGCGATCCCTTCCCCGTCATCGGCGGGGGCCTGCTCGCGGGTCGGTCGTCCGGCCCGTAACCGTTCCAGGAACTCCTGGTCGACCTCACTCAACTCCATCTTCTTCAACAGGTCGGGCCGGACCCGGAGGGTGCGCTCCAGGGACCGTTCCCGACGCCACCGTGCGATGGCGGCATGATGTCCCGAAAGCAGGACCTCCGGCACCCCCAGCCCCCGGTACTCTGCCGGCCGGGTGTAGTGCGGATGGTCCAGCATTCCGTTCTCGAACGAGTCGGCGGCCGCCGAGGCCGGGTCACCGATGGCGCCCGGCAGCAGTCGGGCGGCCGCTTCGACGTAGACCAGGGCCGCGGCCTCACCCCCGTTCAAGATCACGTCCCCCACGCTGTACTCGTGGGTGACCAGGGCCTCGCGGACCCGCTCGTCGATCCCGCGGTAGCGTCCACAGAGCACCACCCACTGGTCGCGGGCCGCCATATCCCGGGCCGCCTGCTGGTCGAAGAGCCTTCCCTGCGGGGTGGTCAGCACCACCGGCGCCGAGTCGTCCAGCCCTTCCGACCGCAGCTCATCCAGCGCCTCGAAGAACGGTTCCGGCTTCAGTACCATCCCGGGACCGCCGCCGAAGGCGTAGTCGTCGGCCGTACCGTGCCGGTCATGCGTCCAGCGGCGCAGGTCGTGCACCTGGACCTGCAGCCGTCCCTCCTCCCGAGCCAGTCCCATCAGGCCGGTCTGCAGCGGACTCGTGAAGTAGTCCGGGAAAAGGGTCAGGACGTGCACTTCCATGACCTGCTCAGCCTTCCCCGTCGGCCGTCTCCGGGATCCTGACCACGATCCGGCCTGCCCGGGTGTCCACCACCCGGACGAACTCCTTGACCGCGGGCAGCAGGATCGGGCCGTCAGGGGATGTGATCTCGAACACATCCTGGGCCCCGCCCTGCCAGACGGTCTTCAGCGTTCCGACCGTCTCCCCCTGTTCGTCCACGACCTCCATCCCCACCAACTCGTCGACGTACCAGACATCCTCATCGAGCGGCGGTCTTTCCGATTCGGGCACCGCCACCTCGAGGTCGCGCAGGCGCTCCGCCTCCTCGACACTGCCGACCCCTTCGAGCCTGAGGGCGACCGCCCCCTTCAGGTTCTTGACCGATTCGATGCGGTACCAGCGGGGCTCGACCGCTCCGCCGTGGACCCAGACACCGTCCAGTCCATGGAACCGGTCCGGCAGGTCGCTGATCACCCGGACCTTGACCTCACCCCGCACCCCCCAGGGTTTGGTGATCCGTCCGATCTCGACCAGTTCCTCGCCGGGACCGTCAGCGGGTCCGCGCACCGATCCGATCCCGGTCAGGCCTCAGCGTCGGCCGGTGCGCTCTCCTCGGGTGCCTCGGGAGCGACCAGCTCGGACGGGACCTTCTTGACGGCTGTCTTCTTCTTGACCGCCGCCTTCTTCACGGGCGCCTTCTTGGCCGCGGCCGCCTTCTTCGTTGATTTCT
>CAYUVJ010000063.1:8795-9607 GCA_964447955.1 uncultured Gemmatimonadota bacterium | reverse complement strand
TCACGGCCAGCACCCACATCGCCCAGTCCTTCAGGAAGGCCAGCACCGGCAGGGTGAAGAAGTAGAAACCCAGGTCCCGGCCGAAGAGGGGATCGGTCATGCCGAAGTCGGTCGCCTGCAGGGCCTGCAGGATCCGGAACCAGTTGCCGGACGCCCAGGCGCCCAGGGCGGTGGCCATGAGCAGGGCGAGGGCGATCACCAAAAGCCGCCGGAACCGCTCCAGGGTGGCCTTGGGGACCTGCAGGTGGGCATAGAACTCCATCCAGCGGGAGCCGCCCCGGCGGCTGGCCCAACGCAGGTTCCAGTAGAAGAAGAGCAGGAAAACCAGCCCGAAGACCAGGAAGAGCAGTATCTGGCTGAACAGGCTCTTGGTGAAGACCCCCAGGTAGTCCACCGCCGAGAACCACCACAGATCGGTGAGCAGACCGACCACGGTCTCGCGCAGCAGGATGAAGAGGAAGAAGACCGCGAAGACGATTAAGAGCAGGCGTTCGCGACGCATCGGTGACTCCCGGTAAAGGGGTTCTGGACATTACGGGGCCGGCGCTCGGACCGGTCTCTTGAGCATATACGCATCCGGGCAGGCGCGCTATCGGCGCCGCAGGTCCGGCCATGAGAGGAGGGCGCCCGACATTGGTCGGACGCCCTCACCCGCTATCCTCTTCCCCCGGGATCCTCCCGGTCACTGCGGCCGGGGCCCGGGCTGCTCTAGACGGTCCGCCTGACCGGTCGTCTCCGCTCCTCCGCGCTCCCGGCCCCATCCTCCGGGTCGCGGACGATGCGTCGTCCGCCGGCGGTCAGAGGGGTCGGGT
>CAYUVJ010000063.1:0-8785 GCA_964447955.1 uncultured Gemmatimonadota bacterium | reverse complement strand
AGACGATGCCCCAGCCTATCGCGTCGTAGGGCTCATCGTCGGTGTAGATGGTCCCGTCGCTCAGCACGTCGATGGTGAAGTGCCGAGGCCCGAGCTGCTCCCGCCACTGGCCCCGTACATAGGTGTAGCGGTGGGCGACGAACCCGCAGGTGAAGGTCCCGTCGTTGTTGTTCCGGAACATCCGCCGCACATGATGACGGTTCGCGTGCAGCCCCTGGAGGAACGCAGGGTAGTGCATGACGATCACGTCGGAGGTGTCCCCGGTGGCGACCTCGATCATGATGGTGTCGCCGGCGGTGAAGGTGAGGACGTCCTCACGGGCGATCAGGTCGCTGACGTTATCGAAGGTGACGTCCAGCCCACCGCTCGAAGTGATGTGCACGCTGTTGATCTGGACGGTGACCGGACTGGAGACCACCTCGGTCCCCGAGATGGAGGTCATCGCCCAGCCGCGGTGCCGGTCGGCGGTGGTGCCGGTCTTGGTGAACTGGGCGTAGCGCACGGCCGTGTCGGTGAAGTCCTTGTCATAGGTGTTGGCCGAGGTGTCCACCACGTGGAAGACCCCGTCGAAGACCGCCGTCCAGCTGACGTCGGCGACCATCGGATCGGCGGTCTCGTCGACGGTGATGATGACCTCACGATCGACGTCCAGGATCTGACGGTAGTAGCGCAGCGGTTCGATGTCGGCCAGGGTGCGACCCAGCGGGTCGTCCGGGTCGTCGTCGGCGGCATCGCCATATAGGTCGACGGTGAAGAAGTCGAGTTCCTCGGCGATGATGCTCTCGATCGCCGTCTGGTCGGAGTCCAGCTCGGTCGGAGAGTCGTCGCAACCCGTCGCCAGCAGGGCCAGCACCAGGGCCGGCACGGTCAGCATACGGAGGATTGGGTAACGCATCTCATGACTCCTCGGGTGGTGCGGTCGCCCGTCCGGAGGTTCATCGGAACCTCCAGACCAGGTCGACCGAGGTGTAGTTGGTGACTCGGTTGTCCTCGGGTTCCCGGTGCTGTTCGGGGGTGTAGTTGAAGAGCAGCTGCAGGGCCAGACCGCCGACCAGCGGCACTTCGGCGGTCCCGCCCAGGTCCAGATAGGTGAAATCGCTGTCCCAGTCGGTGGCGTCGGCGTATTCGCGGCGCCCGGCCTCGAGGGTGGCCATCAGCCAGAGCCCGCCGGCGGTGAAGAACGTCACCTCGGTGATGAGGAAGGGTTGACGCCAGGCGTCTACGATACGGGTCACCCCGAAGAGATCGACGTAACTGGTGTCGCTATACCCCTCCGAGGTCCGGTCGGTGAGGCCGGCCCCTACCCGGACTTCGAAGGAGTAGGAGGGGTGCCAGGCCGGGCCGGCCGCCAGCCGGCGCTCGGTGGCGTCGTTGTAGACCAGAGTCTGCTCCGCATACCGAAAGCGGGTCTGACTCAGACCGAACCAGGCTCCCCAGGTCTCGAGCGGCCGCAGCCGGCCGTAGACCTCGAGCGCGGTGAGGTCACGGTCGGGTCGGGGGCCGCCGGTGGGGTAGTCGCGGCGGGAGACCTCCAGCTCGGCGGAGATGTCGCCGGCGTCGGAGAAGACCCAGCCGGCCCGCAACCGTAACCGCCGGTCGTCATGGTCCAGAACCGAGGTGTCGGGGGCCGCCTGGGTCCCCAGACCGGCGGCCAACTCCCACCAGGGTCCGAACCAGCCGCCCCCGCCCACGCCCGTCTCGAAGGCCCAGGATCTGGTATCGTAAAAGTAATCGGACCGCTGAGCGTAGTCGAAAGAATCGGCCTGCAGGCGGGTCCGGACCCCCCAGCGGTCACGCCAGCGGTACTCGGCCCGCAGACCGGCCTGCCAGGCGTCATGGTCGTTGGCATAGGTCAGACCGTCCTGGAGGAACCGTTTGGTCTCCCAGCGGGCGTCGGCCGTCCAGGAGAGTCCCCGGCCCCTGACCCGGCTCCAGTAGCCCGAGACCACGTTGTGGAAGTACTCACTGCTGAGGTAGAAGCGGTCCCCCAGGTCGAGCTGCCGGGTCGGGTCCTGCAGCGGGCTCCAGAGCAGGTTGAGGAAGGCGTTGCCGTCACTCAGGGTACTCGAGGTGTCGGCGCTGAGTACCTGGTAGGAGTGATGGAAGAGGTCGAATCCGATCCCTGTCTCCAGCCGCAAGGCCGGTCGGACCGGACCGACGACCGGATCACCGGTGGCCGTCCCCTGGGGGGTGTAGGCCACCAGGCCGCTCAAGAGGATCAATGTCGCCGGGCCGGGGAACATGGTCGTTCAGTGGTCCCCGGACGGGGTGAGGGGCGGGATCGCGCCCGTCCGTCGGACGGCGCTCAGGGTCAACTTGGCCGAGCTCTGGGCGGCCTCCAGGGCGGCCGGCAGGCGTCCCTCCTCCAGGTGCTGCCGGGCCTGTTCGAGCTGTCGTTCGGACTGCTGCCAGAGCGCCCGGACCTCGGCATCGGAGTGCCGGGCCAGTTCGGCATGCATCTCCCGGAGTTCCAAGGCGTGGTCGATGGCGGCCGCCACATCCTCGGGGGAGAGGGCTCCGCCGGTCAGTCGCTGGGCCAGCCGCAGGGCGGTCCGGGCCGAAAGGGTCCGGGCCAGGGCCTGCCGCAGCTGGTTGCTGGCCGCCAGTCCCCTGGCCTCGCTCTGAAGCTGACGGGTCCGCTCCAGGGCCTCCTGGGCCGGTTCGGTCAGACCACCACGGGCGACCAGAACCTCGATCCGCCGTTCGGTCTGCTGGATCTCGGCCCGGACGGCCTCGCTATCCAGGGCCCGGTCGGCCTGCTGGAGCATCTGCCGGAGCATCGACTCACACTGCTCCATGAGCCGGAAGGCCTGCAGCAGGTTGCCTTCCTGGCGGGCGTTGCGCGCCCGCTGCAGGGCATCGGCCGCCAGGGTCAGCTGCTGCTGCAGTTCCGGCGCAGCCTGGGGACCCAGACGCTGCTGCATCAGCTGCAGGATCTCCCGGTTGCGTTCGGCGAGCCGGTTATAGAAGGGGAGCCGCTGGGCCAGCCGCCGGACCTGGGTGGAGAGGCTGCGCATCTGGTCCAGGTTCTGACGGGCCATCAGTCCGGCCATCTGGTAGCGTTTCCCCTGCATGTGACCGCGGGCGGTCACCCACTGGGTCCGCAGGGTCTCCATGCGCTGCAGCAGGGTCCGGTCACCGACCTGCTGGGCGATCGGCCGCAGCTGGTCGTAGATCTGGGCCGCTTCCTGGAGCCACTGCCCGATCTGTTCCGGACTGGCTTGTACCGGACCGGCTTGTCCTGGACCGGCGGACTGAGCCCGGACTGCGCCGATGGGGGGCGCCGCCAGGATCAGGGCGGCGGCGAGGACGAGCCTGCGTCCGCCGGTCTTGGCTCTGCGATGTCCGTTCCTGCGTTCCATGACGATCCCACCCTTTTTTGGTTCGTCGTGTCCGTCCCGGATACATCGCAAGTGCCGTGCCAGATTCGCCCGACACCGCCGCTCGCTCCGTCGGATCATGTTAACCGATTGGAGGATAAAGGGTTGAGCAGAACTTCGTATGGAGGTACCGGCTGCCTGACCGTACGGGGAGGTGAGCCAAGCGTACCGGATGGTACAGTGTATGTACCAGGTGGTGCCCGGGCCGCTGCCGCGGTCGGACGGCGGTCTCCCCACCAGGGAGCCGACGGGACCGGGACGTCGCCCCGGTCGGGGTTGCCTGTGACTCCAGGACACCGTTCCTTGGAACTATGGACCTGCTCATCGTCACCGACATCGACGGCACGCTGCTGGACTTTCACTCCTACGACCCGGGACCGGCCTCGGCCGTGCTGGAGGACTGCCGGGCCCGTGGTGTCCCGGTGGTGCTCTGTTCCAGCAAGACCCGCGCCGAACAGGTGGTCCTGCGGGCCCGGTTCGGCCTCCAGGAGGCGCCCTTCATCACCGAGAACGGGGGAGGACTCTTCCTGCCGGCGAACGGTCCGCTGGCCGAAGCGGCCCGGGAGGGGGAAGCGGGAACGGCGTCGGGCACTCCACTGTCCCGGCGGGAGATCCCGGTCGAGGATCCTCACTGCGGCGGCTATCCACTGCTCGGACTCGTGCTGGGGGTCGAGCGTTCCCGCCTGCGGGAGGGACTGGAGCGCATCGCGCGGACCACCGGGATTCCGGTCCGGTCCCTCAGCGGGATGGACCGGGAGGAGGCCGGGGGGCGTCTGGGGCTGGAGCCGGCCGAACTCGACCTGGCCCTCCAACGGGAGTTCAGTGAACCCTTCGCCGTGGTCGGGGAGTCCCCGGAGACCGCCGAGGAGGAAAGGCTGGACTGGCTGGGCCGTCTCCGGTCGGCGGGGACGCCCCTCGGTCTGACGGTCACCCTCGGCGACCGGCTCTTCCACCTGATGGGAGGACACACCAAGGGGACCGCCCTCGAGCGGCTGCTGGCTCTGTGGGTCCGGGCCACCGGGACCCGACCCTGGACCCTGGCGCTGGGGGATTCCTACAACGACCTGGAGATGCTGGATCGGGCCGATGAGCCGGTCCTGGTCCGGCGCCACGACGGCACCTGGGCCCGCAGTCCCGAGCCGACCGGCATACGGCACACCGAGGGGGTCGGACCGACCGGCTGGGCCGAGGCGGTGGCCGACCGGTTAAGAGAAGGTCCGCCCGCGTCCTGATTCGGTTGTCAGCACCCGCCTGAGCATGCACAATAGAAAGGTTGCGCTGAACATTGGAGGAGGACCGTGGCCGATATCTACCAGAGCAACCTGATCGCCACCTTCCACCGCCTGGGAGAACCCCGGCTGGAGGACCTGGAGGCGGAACTGGTGCGTCTGAGCCGACGCTACCGCCTCGCTCTGGTTTTACCCGCCCTCTACAGCGAGTTCGAGGGGGATGCCCTGCCGGGCATCCTCGACCAGCTCCCCCGGGCTTCCTATGTCGACAACATCGTCATGGTGTTGGGCCGGGCGGGTCCCGAGCAGTACCGGCACGCCTTGACCGAACTGAACCGGCTGCCGCAGAAGACCCACCTCATCTGGGTCGACTCCCCCCGCATCCAGCAGGTGCTCGATGCCATCCGGGACGCCGAGCTCTATGTCGGCGAGGACGGCAAGGGACGGTCGGTCTGGCTGGCCTACGGCTATGTGCTCGGCCTGGGGACCTGTGATGCCCTGGCCCTGCACGACTGCGACATCCTCACCTACAAGCCCGACCTGCTCGCCCGCCTGGCCTATCCGGTCATGAACCGCAACCTGGGGTTCGAGTTCGTGAAGGGCTACTACGCCCGGGTCACCGACAAGCTCTACGGCCGGGTGACCCGGCTCTTCATCTCACCTCTCATCCGGGCCCTGATTGCCCTGGTGGGCCATCGCCCGTATCTGAACTACCTGGACGACTTCCGCTACCCCCTCTCGGGGGAGATGGCCATGAGCACCGAACTGGCTCGCCTCAACCGGATCCCGGCGGGCTGGGGACTGGAGGTCGGGACCCTCTCCGAGGTCTACCGGAACCTCAATCCCAAGCGGGTCTGCCAGGTCGACCTGGCAGACAACTACGAGCACAAGCACCAGCCCCTCTCCCCGGAGGACCCCGAGAAGGGGCTCCTCAAGATGTGTGTGGATATCGCCCGCAGCATCTTCTATACCCTCTCGAGCGAGGGTGTGATCTTCAGCGAGGGGCTCTTCCGCAGTCTGCAGGTGGTCTACCGGCGCACCGCCGAGGACACGATCCGCAAGTTCGCCGGGGACGCCCTGATCAACGGACTGACCTTCGACCGGCACGACGAGGGCAAGGCGGTCGAGACCTTCGCCCACGGCCTCCAGCTGGGCGGGGAGCAGTTCCTGGCCGATCCGACCGGGAGCGCCCAGACCCCCAACTGGAGCCGGGTGGCCGATGCCCTGCCCGACATCCTCGAGCGGTTGGTGGCTGCCGTCCAGGAGGACACTGCCGAGGCCTGAGGGACACCCTTCGTCACCCTCTGGAAGCCCTCTCAGGGGCATCGCCGCCCCCCTCACCAGGTGTGGGTCGGCTTTCGCCCGGACCTTGTCTGTCCGCCGCGTGTCCGCAATTAAATACCAATGAGTCCGAAAATATCCTTGCACATTGTCAGGCTTCACTGCTATAAGTGGACGGGTTGGTCCGAAATCATCTTTAACAGGCGCCGAAGGCGGTGTTGACCCGGCCCGTGATCTACTCGAGTTCCTGCGAATATGCGATCCGAGCTCTGACCTACCTGGCTCAGCAACCGGAGGGCACGGCCGTGCCCATAAAGGAAGTGGCCGAGCGTGAGGACCTGCCGCCCCACTTCCTGGCCAAGATCATGCAGACCCTGGCCAAGGCCAACGTCCTGGATTCCTATAAGGGTCCGACGGGGGGGTTCGCGCTCGCCCGTCCGGCTGGGGACATTACGCTCTACGACATCGTCGGGGCCCTGGACGACCTTTCGAACTACGACCACTGCGCGGTCGGGCTGGCCGAGTGTTCAGACGAGAAACCCTGTCCCCTCCACAATATGTGGAAGGGGGTACGAACAGCTGTCCTGGACTATTTCCGGCGCACCTCGCTGGTCGATCTGGCCGAGGCTGTGAGCACCAAGAAGGCCTATCTGGCCGCAACATTCAAGGAATAGCCACCCAGTAAAGATATCAAGTCGGAGGAACTAATGCATCTGTCTCGAAACCGGAGTATCAAATCTTATTTGACCCGGCTGGCCGCCGCCGCCCTGCTGATCCTCCCTCTCGTCCTGCTGACGGGGGCGGGACTGCCGGGGCCGGCCGACGACGTGCCCGACTACAACTATGTCGGCGTGGCCGGCTGTCAGATGTGCCACCGCTCGCCCGCCAAGGGCAACCAGTACGGCGCCTGGCAGGAGAGACTGCACTCCAAGACCTATGCCACGCTGGCCTCAGCCCAGAGCAAGGAGATCGCCGCCGCCAAGGGGATCGCCGACCCGCAGAAGGCGGAAGCCTGTCTGAAGTGTCACGTGACGGCTGCCGCTCTGCCGGCTGCCCGGAAGGCCGCGACCTACAAGGTCGAGGACGGGGTCGGCTGCGAGTCCTGCCATGGCCCGGGGAGCGCCTTCAAGGCCATCACGGTCATGCGCGATCCGGCCCAGGCCAGGGCCAACGGTCTCTGGGATATCAAGGAAGAGACCTGCAAGGGCTGTCACAATCCTGAGAGCCCGACGTACCAGGAGTTCAACTACGAGGAAGCGCTGAAGATCGTGGCGCATCCTGACCCGTCCAAGTAACACGACCGGTCGCGACGGCCCGGGTTCTGAGAGGATCCGGGCCGTTCTGTACGCGAGGGGAGGATGTATGAACTTCCAGAGGATCTGGCTGCCGGCGGTCCTGCTCCTGCTCGTCCCCGTCCTGGTGCTGGCCGGGGGCTGTGAGGAGGACGAGGGACCGACCGGACCATATGGAGAGGCGGCGGGCCTGGCCTATCTGGGCTACGAAGACGCCTCACGACACCTGCCGGTCTGTGTGACCTGCCATACCGACAACACCTACGGCTGGCGCAATACGGCCCACGCGGGGGCCCTGAATACGCTGTACGAGAGCGGACACGCGGCCTCGTACTGTCTGCCCTGCCATACCGTCGGCTGGGATACCACCGACGGGATCTACGGGGCGGACGACGCCTGGACTGCGGCCAGTGCCGACACCACCCGCCTGGCCGACGTGCAGTGCGAGTCATGTCACGGCCCCGCCTCCCAGCACAACAGCCTGGGCGCAACGGTCACCGAGTTGCTCGTCCCGGACGACGCGGAGCTCTGGGACGCCGAGCTCTGCGGGGTCTGCCACGAGGGGACCCACCATCCCTACTACAGTGAGTGGGAGGACTCGGCCCACGCCGGCTCGCTGGCCGGGGCCGGCGGCATGGTGGCGACCAACCCGGAATGTGCCTACTGCCACGTGGCCCAGTCGTTCGAGGACTTCGTGCGCACCGGGGACACCGACTTCGTGCCCGACGAGCAGATGCCGATCACCTGCCAGGCGTGTCACACGGCCCACAGCAAGGATAACCCCGGCCAGCTCCGCCTGCCGCTGGGGGAGAACATCCTGTGCGCCAAGTGCCACAACGCCGAAGGCTCGGTGCCCGGGGATGCGGTCCATCACGCCACCTGGGAGGTCTTCACCGGCGAGCTGGACTTCGGGAGCGGGCTGAACGGCTACCCGAGTGAGACCTACGTGAACTCGACCCACACCACGCTGCTGGCCGAGGAATCGTGTGTGGCCTGCCACGTCTTCAAGACGCCCTATGTCAGCGAACTCGAACCGGCCGGCACCGGGCACACCTTCGAACCCAAGGTAGTCTCCTGTCAGGGCTGTCATCCGACTGCGGTCGACTTCGACGTCTACGGGGTCCAGACGGCCACCCAGGCCCTGATCGATGCCCTGCAGGCCGAGATCGACGCGGCGGGGGCGACCGACCAGGCCACCCTCTCGTACCAGCGGGCCCTGTTCGTGCTGGAAGCAGCGGAGTCCGAAGGCAGTCTGGGGGTGCACAACACCGACTACATCCAGAAGCTGCTGCAGGACGCCATCGACGATTTCACCCCGACCGGTGGTTGATCGCCATGAGATATGAAACCAGAACGAGGCGTATCGGATCGGTCGCGGTCGCCGCTTCCATCGGGCTGCTCGTGCTCTCCCTGGGAATAAGCCCCGTACCCTCCGACGCGGGGCAGCAGGGCACGCTCCCCTGGAAGCCGGCGCCCGGGACCGAAGCCCGGTATATGGGCACCGAGATGTGCCTGATGTGCCACGCCGACAAGACCGAGACCTTCGCCCTCAACCCCCACCAGGGAGCGACGGTCCGGCTCGGCCATGCCAGCGGGGACATCA
>CAYUVJ010000062.1:0-9624 GCA_964447955.1 uncultured Gemmatimonadota bacterium | reverse complement strand
TACAAAGCCTGGGTCTGCTCCAACCCCGAGTGCCAGTTCCACATCCGCATCGACAACGGGGAACTGAGCATGGGGGAAAGCATCGGCCGGTCCCAGGTGAAGAAATAGTCCCCCGAGCAGCGATCCCTATGGCGACCTTCCGCATTCCCCGGGACCTCGGCCTGCGCAGCGGTGCGCTCGTGTTCGCCGTCCTGCTCTGGTTCCATCTGGCCACCGAGAAGGACAACTACGAGCGGCTCATGGAGGTACCCATCGTGCTCACGGGGGTCCCCACCGACCGGATGGTGGCCGAACCGATACCGGAGTACGCCCAGGTCAGGTTCCGTGGGAACGGCAAGCAGCTCCTCCTGCTGACCTGGCGCAGTGTGGTGGTGGAGGTCGACGTCTCCGACATCCAGACGCGGGGCTCTCGTTCGATCGACCTTTCCGCTGTTCGATTCCCGGAAGGCCGTGATCTGGAGGCCGTCGAGGTCGTCACCCCCCAGCGCTTCACCATCGAACTCGATCGCCGGGTCTCGCTCCGTCTGCCGGTGACCGCGATCACCGCCGTGATCCCGGCGCCAGGACATGCCCTGGTGGGGCAGCCTTCCGTCTTCCCCGACTCGGTCACCGTGACCGGCCCAGCCTCCGGATTGGCGACGCTGCGCACGGTTTGGACCGATACCCTGCGACGGGAGAGGGTCCGGGGTAGGGTAGCCGAAGTGGTCACCCTGCAGCGCCCCGACCTCTTCAACCTGATCCTGGAGCAACGGGACGTTCAGGTGAACCAGGATGTCCAGGCCATCGGGGAGCGTACCCTGGAGGAGGTGCCGGTGACGCTGACCGGGGTTGCCGACCGAGGCCGCTATCTGGTCCAGCCCCGGACCGCCCTGGTAACGGTCAGCGGCGGGGTGCGGCTCCTGGAAGAGTTGCAGGTCGAGCAGGTGACCCTGACCATCGATCTGCGGGCGGCCCCGGCCGACGGTCTCACCCCGGTGGCGCCGAGGGTGCTCCTGCCCACCGGGATCACCCTGCTGCGACTGGATCCCCCCACCTTCCGGGTCACCGAGTACTGAGCCCCCGGCGGAATCCGTCATGGCCGAGAAGAACCTTGTGGAAGGCCCCCTGGTACTGGGCATCGAGACCTCGTGCGATGAGACCTCGGCCGCCGTCGTCCAAGGCTGGCGGCGGATCCTGGCCAACGTGGTGGTGAGCCAGGACCTGCATGCCGAATGGGGAGGGGTAGTCCCCGAACTGGCCTCGCGGGAGCACCTGCGCACCGCTCTTCCGGCGGTGAGGGAAGCCTTGCGGATCGCCGGCACCTCCTGGTCGGAACTGGACGGGATCGCGGTCACCCGGGGTCCCGGTCTGATCGGTGCCCTCCTGGTCGGTCTCTCCCTGGCCAAGTCGCTGGCACTGGGCAGCGGTCTGCCGCTGGTGGGTGTGAACCACCTCGAAGGGCACCTCTTCAGCCTCATGCTGGAGGACCCGACCTGGTCCCCTCCCTATCTCACCCTGATCGTCTCCGGAGGACACACCGAACTGCACATGGTCGAGGAGCCGGGACATTACTGGAGATTGGGCAGCACGGTGGATGATGCGGCCGGGGAGGCCTTCGATAAGGTCGGTGTACTGCTGGGCCTGCCTTATCCGGCGGGTCCGGCGCTCGACCGGCTGGCCGACGACTCTGAGGCCGGGGAACTGACCTTCCCCATCGCCCACCTCGACCGTCCCGGCATCAACTTCTCGTTCAGCGGGGTGAAGACGGCCGTCCTCCAGCACTGGCAGCGTCTCGATCCGGCCGATCGGGAGCGGGAACGGGGGCGGGTGGCAGCCGCCTTCCGTAAGGCGGTGGTGACCGCGCTGGTCTCCGGACTCGACCGGGCCCTCGATGAGACCGGCGCCCCCCGAATGGCCGTCGCCGGTGGAGTGGCCAACAACCGGCTCCTGCGGAGGGAAGTGACGGCGTTGGCCCGGGATCGGGGGGTGGAGGTGGCCTTCCCCAGCCCTCGACTCTGCACCGACAACGCGGCCATGATCGCCGCTGCCGGAGCCTTCCACCTGGCCCGGGGGCGGCGGGACGATCTCGACCTGGATGCCGACCCCGCGCTCCGTCTGAGCAGTGCTCCCCCCCTACTTCCTCCCGATCCTCCGGGCGGTCGCGCCTGAGGACCGGCCGGCCCGCGGGTTGCACCCGCGCGACCAGGACATCCGCCCCCCTCTGACGTCCCTCCCCCCGGGCCTGCACCGAAAGGGTGCGTATGGCCTGGCTTCTGCTCTGTCTGCTGCTCGCCGGACCTTCCCCGCAGGTCCACATCGTCGAAGTGCTGGCCGACGTCCTCGGACCCGAGGGGGATGGCGGCGGTGAATGGGTCGAACTCCATAATACCGGGGACACCCCGGTCGACCTGACCGGCTGGTCACTTGGAGACGAGGCCGATCCGGGGGACCTCCTCCGACCCTGGGCGCCCGGGGGGGGAGCGGTCCTGGCTCCCGGGGGACGGGCGCTGCTGCTCGACCCGGACAGCGACCCGGAACTCATCGGTCCACCGGTGGGAACGCTGCTGCTGCGGCCTGATGATGCTTCGATCGGCAACGGACTGCGGGGGGATGCTGACCGGCTCCGTCTCCGTGATGCCCTGGGGACGGTGATCGACAGCATGGGCTGGTCGACCCCGGCCGGTGAGGGGGTGAGTTGGGAGCGGGTCGGTGGTGCCGCCGCCGCGGCCGGGGCGTGGCGGATCTCCCGGGCCCCGGCGGGGTCCACTCCCGGGGCGCCGAACTCCTGGACGCCCCTGCCGGGGGACCGTTCGGTTCGTCTGGAGGGTCAGCCGCCGGCCAGAGCGGGGCAAACCACGACCCTGTCGGCCCGGGTCCGCGAGGAGGGGGGTGCCCTCCAGACCGATCTGGTCGTCGGACTGGAGACGACCGGACCGATGGGGGGGACCTTATGCTTCGCGGAGCGAGTGGTGCCGGCACTGGCTCCCTTCGATTCGGTCACGGTCGTCTGGTCGTGGGTCCCCGATACGGGTGGGGTGTGGACCTGCAGCGTCTGTCTGGATGGGGGAACTCCGGGGCGCGGCTGGTGGGATCGGGACCGGATCGAGCTGAGTATCCCGGCCGCTCCCCGGGAGAGGATCGTCAGCGAGGCCATGCCGGTACCCTTGCCCGGGGGCGTGGAGTGGCTCGAACTGGCGGTGACGGCGGCCGGGGATCCGGCCCCGGTTCTGAGGGACCGTGACTGGTCGGACTGGACGGTCGAGGTGGCGACCCTCGACGGGGCCGGCCGCCGCCGGCTGGTCCTGCCGCCGCTCACCGCCCCGGGCGTGCTGCTCCACGCCGGGAAGGACCCGCCGGTCACCGGACCGGTCCCCTTCCGCGTACAACCCTGGTCGGGACTGCGGCTGGCCGACAGAGGCAGCCGCGTACTGCTGCGGGACCCGTCGGGCACAGTGGTCGACAGCGTCCTGCTCCGATCGCTGGACGGCCTGCCGCGCGGTCTGGCCCGTCAGCGCTGGTATCCGGATCTGGCCGGCTGGCTCCCCTGGGCCTGGGGGGTGGGGGCCACACCCGAGGCGGCCACCCCCGGATATCCCGGGCCGGCGGCGGTGGAACACGGCGAGCCGCCGGGCGACCTGGTGTTCCGAGTCTCCCATCCCGCTCCGGGAGAGGTCGTGCTGGACTGGGCGGCGCCGGCCGCCCGGCTCTGGCTGGAGGTCCGTCTCTTCGACCTCGCCGGCCGTCCGGCCGGCACTCCGATCCCCGAGCGGCTGGTGGCCGGGCGGGCATCGTGGTGTTGGTGTCCCCTCACCCAGGATCCCCGTCTGCAGCCCGGGCACTACCTGCTGGTGGTCACCGCACAGGACGCCGACAGTCCGGCCCGCTGGCGGCGCCGGCTCCCCCTGGGGGTGCGGCCGTGAGAGCGGGGCCGGCGGCCGCGCTGGTGCTCATGGCCCTGTCGGGGCAAGGGGCCGGAGGTCAGCAGACGGGTCTGGCCCCCGGACCGGGTTGGACTGCGGCCGGAGCCGCAGCCCTTCTGGATGGGGGGGTGAGTCCGGCGGCCGGACTCTGGGGAGTGTCCGCCCCGACGCTCTGGCTGGCCGGTGCCCGGCCCTGGGGTGTGGAAGGGATCAGCCAGGTGGAGGCCGCGGCGGCCTTCCCGGTCGGGCCGGGAGCCGTGGCGCT
Source organism: uncultured Gemmatimonadota bacterium (assembly GCA_964447955.1). Classification (GTDB taxonomy): domain Bacteria; phylum Blakebacterota; class Blakebacteria; order Blakebacterales; family CAYUVJ01; genus CAYUVJ01. The sequence continues at coordinate 5,460 of CAYUVJ010000062.1, read as the reverse complement.
GTGGCGGCGTCAGGTCATCGGGGATGGTCTGGTGCGGTCGGCCACCGGACTCGTCCTGAGCCGGACGGTGGCCGGGGACCGGCTCGCGGTCTCACTGCGGCTGGGAGAGCACCGGCTCGGGGCTGCGGGAGAGCGGGCGGTTACCGATCCGACCTGGGGGGCAGGGCTGGTCGGGCGCGCGACCGGGCTGGAGGCCGGGGTACGCTGGATCCGGCCCCTCTCACGGCGATTGGTCACCGGGTCCTGCGACTGGGCGGTCGGGGCGCGTGAGGGGCGCTGGTGGCTGCGCCTGGCCGGGCGGACCGAGTCCGGGCACGTCGGTCGGACCGGTCTGGTGCTGGCCTATGGAGACGCAAGGTTCCGCTGCCAGGGGGGCGGCTGGGGACATCCCCTTCAACCCCTGGCCGGGGTACGGCTGAGGGCCGGCGGAGTGCGGGTCGACCTGGCCGGCCGCTGGGCGCCGGGACTGGGCGTACATCTGCAGTGTGGACTGCGGTGGGGACCCGGGGGCGAAAGATGAATCCCCGCCTGCTGCTCTACGTGGCCTGGTGGATGCTCTGTGGGCCCGGAGCCGAGACACTCTGGGAATCGTGGGTGCGCAGCGAGGCGGCTGCCTCCTCGAGTGGGTCGGGTCGGCCGCCGCCGACCGAGGTCGCACGCTGGTGGCGGGGCGGGACCGACCGGCTGCGGCTGGAGAGCGGTCTGTCCGGGGGGATCGGCGGTCTCCGTCTGGACGTGCGGCTGTACCGGGAGTGGACGGGAGACGAGACCCTCGCCGGCCTGGGGATGGGTCTGTTCTCGACCGGTCACCGCCTCGAGGTCGGGGCCCTGCGGGGGGGACTGGGTGGGGGTCTGCTGCTGGGGCTGGATGGGGCGTGGAGTACCGGGGTGCTTCCGGCAGGGGCCTGGAGCGGGCTGCCCGGTCCCCTGCGGAGCGGACCCCCTTCGACCTGGCGAGAGGCCCCGCCGGGGGTCGTGCTGGCCGGTCACGGCTGGACCACGGCCCTGGTCGTATCCGGAGGAAGACCGCTGCTGGCGCTCGCCCTACAGGGCGACCGGCGTCCCGGAGTGGCCGTGCTCCTGGCCCCGGGGACGGAGGGCGTGGAAGTGGTGGTCGGACGGACGGCGCCCGATCCCGCCTGGCGGCTGGGTCTGGCCGCCTGGCGGGGACCGACCGGGAGTGCCTGGAGCAGTGAGGCCGTCCTCTCCCTCCGGCCGGGGCCTCTGCGGGGTGAGGTCTCACTGGGATTGCGGTCGGGGGACCCGCTTGGGCTGGCTGCCCCCGGCGCTGGCCGGACCTGGCCCGGCCGCCTGCGACTGGCGGCCGCCTGGCGGGGCACACGCCTGACCGCTGCCGCCGCACTGGAGGGATGGATGGGAGATGCGCAAGGGATGCGGACGAGGACCCGGGAACGGGGGGAATTCACCCTCCTGCTCCCGGACCGGGCTACGCTCCGGCTGCGCTGGAGCCGGACCTGCAAGCGCGAGCAGAGGATCTGGCAGGATCCGGCGGTGCAGGTCGAACAGCGGGTGGACGTCGGCTGGCGGGGACCTTCGGATCGGGTCGTACGATCGAGCCTGGGCGGGCATAGCGCGGACGGTGGCGGGGTCGTCTGGCTCCGGTTGGAGAACGGCGGGCCCCTCCGGCGATGGATCATGTTGGCCCGGCTCCTCCGGCGTCCGGGTCCGGTGACCTGGTTCTACGAACCCGCGGCGGTCCGGGGGGGGCGGATGGTCCCGGTCACCGCGCAGGGCTGGCGGGTCTCGCTGGGGGTCTCTCCACACCGGGGCCTGCGGGCTGGTCTGACGCTGCAGGAGGGGCGGTCTCCGGAACTGGTGGTCGGCTGGCGCTGGGTGCCCCCAAGCACACCTTGACTCTCCGGACCCGGGAAGCCATCGTCGGCGCATGCGCGACGCCTGGTGCGATATCGATCTGGAAGCCCTGCGGGCCAACGTGGACGCTCTCTCCGACCGGGCCGGCGTCCCGGGGCTCCCCATGGTGAAGGCGGAAGCCTACGGGCACGGACTGGCCCGGGTGGCCCAGGCGCTGGCGGACCATCCCCGGGTCTGGGGACTGGGGGTGGCCGTCGTCAGCGAAGCGAGTGCCCTGCGGGCTGCCGGGCACTCAGGTCGAGTCCTGCTGTTGGGCGCTCTGACGACCGGTGAGGCGGACGAAGCTCTGGCCGCTGAAGCGATCATCGCGGTGAGCGATCCGGCGGCGGCCGAGGAACTGGCCCGGGCCGCTCGGAAGGCCGGGAGCCCGGTGAAGGTGCACCTCAAGGTGGACGTGGGCATGTATCGCTACGGGGTGCCGTTCGGCCAGGCCCTGGCGGTGGCCGAGCGGATCGCCGCCCTGGACGGGGTGAGGCTGGAAGGGGTGCTCTGTCATCTGGGGGCGGCCCACCACGGCGATCCCGGTTCGGCGGTCCGCACCGAGGGGGAACTGGCCCGCTTCCATGCCCTGGCCGACCGGCTGACCGCCCGACACGGACCCCTCCTCCGGCACGCGTCCAACTCGAGCGTCATCATGTCGGCCCGGGGTCCGGTCTTCGACCTGGCCCGCCCCGGCCTGGCCGTGTACGGCTGGCGCCCTGCCGACTGGCTCCCCGTTGCTCCACCCCTCAGACCGGTGTTGACGGTGCGGGCCCGGGTGGTCCTGGTCAAGACCACCACCGAGGAGGCCCGGGTCAACTACTCGCAGACCCCGGTGGCGGCCGGTCGCCGGCTCGGACTGCTGCCCCTCGGCTACGGAGACGGAATCCCGCAGGCATGGGGACTGGCCGGGGGCCGGGTATTCTTCCCCTCCGGTCCGGCGCCCCTGGTCGGGAGCGTCAGCATGGACTCGTGTGTGGTCGACCTGACCGGACTCCCGGATGAGGGCAATGGCAGCACCGCCCTGCTGCTGGGGAGCGGTCCGGAAGGGACCATCACCCCCGACGAGATGGCGGCCGCGACCGACCGCATCTCCTACGAGATCCTGGTCGGACTCTCCCCCCGGCTTCCCCGACACTACACCGGCTGAACGGTCGCACCGCGACCGGGAGCGCCTCGGTGCGGCCGCTTGCCGAGGACTCGTCGCGAGGGTTACTTTCACGCTGTCGGGAGTACTCACCCGCCACGTCGTCGATTGTGCTACCAGCCCGAGGGGAGTCCCATGACGGAACATCACGAACCCAAGCGTACCCCGCTGTACGACGCCCACGTCGAACGGGGGGCCAAGGTCGTGGATTTCCACGGCTTCGCCATGCCGGTGCAGTACGTCGGGATCCAGGAGGAGCATCGCCGGGTCCGGACCGCGGCCGGTCTCTTCGACATCAGCCACATGGGCGAGTTCGAGGTCTGGGGCAACGACGCGTTCGAGTTCGTCCAGAAGGTGGGCATCAACGACGCGGCCGAACTCAGCACCTATCAGGTGCAGTACAACGCCCTCTGCTACGAGCACGGCGGGCTGGTGGACGATATGACGGTCTACCGCTTCCCCGACCACTTCATGCTGGTGGTCAACGCCTCCAACATCGAGAAGGACTTCGCCTGGCTGCAGCAGCATGTCGGCGGCGACATGGAACTCCGGGACAGGAGTGACGAATACGGTCTCATCGCCCTGCAGGGACCGAGGTCCGACGAGGTGCTGGCCCCGCTGACCGAGACCGACCTGGGACGCATCGGCTTCTACTGGTTCGTTCCGGGCCAGGTGGCCGGGGTACCCACGGTCATCAGCCGTACCGGCTACACCGGTGAGGACGGCTTCGAACTCTACATCGAGGATCGCGAGGGACTCCGGCGGGTCTGGGACGCTCTGCTGGAAGCAGGAGCCGGGGTCGACATCACACCGGTAGGACTGGGGGCACGCGACTCGCTCCGCCTCGAGGTGGCCTACAACCTCTACGGCAACGACATCTGGGAGGAGACCAACCCGCTCGAAGCCCGCATGAGTTGGGTGACCAATCTGGACAAGGGCGACTTCCTCGGACGCGACGCCCTGCTCCGGGTCAAGAACGAGGGCCTCACCCGGCGACTGGTCGGCCTGGAGTTGGAAGGCCGGGTCTTCCCCCGTCAGGGTTACCCCATCCTGCATGAGGAGCGCGAGGTAGGCAAGGTTACCAGCGGTACGGTCGCTTCCTCGCTCAACATCCCCATCGCCCTCGGCTACGTCCCGTCTGAACTGGCCGCGGTCGGGACGCCGCTCCAGGTCGACTGCCGGGGCCGGCTGGCCGAGGGAGCGGTCGTCCGACTCCCCTTCTATAAGGAGGGGAGCCGCAAGTGAGGGGGATGGTCGGGGAGCGCTGAACATGGAGAGCTGGGTCTACTTCTCCCCCGAACCCATCCGGGAAGATGTCGTCCGCGGACGACCGGTCGTGGTGATCGACGTGCTGCGGGCCTCCACCAGCATTCTCACCGCCCTGGACCACGGTGCCCGCGGGGTCATCCCCGCCGAGAGTCTGGAGGCGGCCACCGAGATGGTGGTCAAACTGGGACAGGACGACGTCTTGCTCTGCGCCGAACGGGACGGCCGCCGGGTGGAGGGATGTGACCTGGGCAACTCGCCTTCCGAGTACACCCCGGAGAACGTCCGCGACCGGCTGCTGGTGCTCACCACCACCAACGGTTCCCGGGCGGTCCTGCGGGCTCGGGGGGCGGCCCGGGTCTATATCGGCGGTTATGTCAACACCGGGCGTCTGATCGAAGCCCTGGCCCGCGAGACCGGGATCGTACTGGTCTGTTCCGGGAACGAAGGGGGATTCGCACTCGAGGACGCCGCCTTCGCCGGTCACCTGATGCACCGGCTGGCGGCGACCATCGGACGCGACATCCTGCCGGTCAACGACGGAGCGTGGGTGGCGCTGGAGATCGGTCGTCGCTCTCCCCGCACCCCGCTGCGCCTGCTCCGCCAGTCGGCCTGGGGACGAGCTCTCGAGAAGAAGGGATTCGGCGCCGACCTGGCGCTCTGCGCCGCGGTGGATGCCCATCCGGTGCTGGGCGTGTTGCGCGATCGGATGATCGTGCGAGCCGAAGACTGAAGACCCCCGCCCGGTATCGGGTCCCCGGATCGCGCCGGTCGGGGTGTCCCCTGTCGGTGCCGATACGGATACTGCCATGGTGGCCCCCACCGTGCGGGGACCCACCGCCCCGAGAGGATCCATGGCCGACCGCATGAAACGGAGCAGGACCGGCAAGCGGCGCATGACCGGCCGCGGCAGCGGTCGCAGCGACCACTGGCTGGAAGCGTTGGGGGTCGTCGTCCTGTTCGTCGCCGTGTTCCTGCTGCTCAGCCTGCTTTCGTACAGCCCGACCGACCCGCCCGCCTTCGACTCGGCCGGCGGCCCGCCGCAGAATCTGATGGGTCCGGTGGGGGCCTGGGTCGCCCACACCCTGGTCCACCTGCTCGGCCGGCTTCCTCCACTGCTGACCATCCTGGTGCTCTTCCTCTGGGGCTGGCGGCTGCTGCGGCAGACCGTGGAC
>CAYUVJ010000061.1:3392-9670 GCA_964447955.1 uncultured Gemmatimonadota bacterium | reverse complement strand
GGCGAGCTCGTTCGTCGAAACGCTGCGCCCCGAGGACCAGGCGCTGGTCATCGATCACTTGCAGTCGCTGGTCCCCATCCCCCTGCTGGTGGCCACCGACAACGAGTGGGGGCTGGCCCAGCGGGTCGGAGGGAGCAGCCTCTTCCCCAAGGCCATGGCCTTGGGGGCGGCCGGGGAGGAGGCCCTGGCCCGGGCGGCCGGCTACGTCACCGGCCGGGAGACCCGCGCCCTGGGCATCCACATGGGCTACGCCCCGGTGGCGGATGTGAACAACAACCCCGACAACCCGATCATCAACATCCGCTCCTTCGGTGAGGACCCCGCCCTGGTGGCTCGGCTGGCCGGGGCCTGGTCGGACGGGGCCCGCGAGGCCGGGATGCTCTCCACCGCCAAGCATTTCCCGGGACACGGGGACGTGGCGGCCGACAGCCATATCGAGCTGCCCACCGTCCTGGTCGACCGGGAGCGGCTCGAGGCCGTGGAACTGCTGCCCTTCCGGGAACTGGTGCTGGCCGGCCGGGTCGATGCGATCATGGTGGCCCATCTCTGGCTCCCCGCCTTCGACCCCGATGAGGTCGTACCGGCCACCTTCTCGACCAACATCATCGCCGGATACCTGCGGGGTGAACTCGGTTTCGACGGCCTGGTGGTGACCGATGCCATGCGCATGGGGGGGATCACCCGGGGCTGGGGCCCGGCCGAAGCGGCGATCCGGACCATCGAGGCGGGAGTCGACCTGATCCTTCTGCCGGTGGACGCCGAGGTCACCGTCCAGGCCCTGGTCGGGGCGGTCGAGAACGGCCGTCTGCCGGCCGCCCGGATCACCGAATCGGCCCGCCGGCTGCTGGAAGCCAAGGCCCGGCTCGGCCTGCACGTGTGCTCCCGGGTCCCACACGATGGGGTCGAACAGTCGGTGGGGGACCCGGCGTAAGCCGCCCTCGAGGAGGTCATCGCCCGGCGGGCGATCACGGTGGTGACGAACGAGGGAGACCTGCTCCCGCTGGGGACGGGGACCGTCGAGGAGACCCCCGAGACCGGTCTCTGGGCCGCCTATCAGCCCCCCCTGGCGGCCGGTCCCTTCCGCCGACGGGGCGCGGCCACCGACACCACCCGCGGACCGGTTCTCTTCCTGGGGCTTTCCAGCGACCCGGGCAACGGCAGCCTGGGCAGCGCCTTCTTCCGGCCGCTGCGCGAACTCTTCCCGCGGGCCCGGCAGGTGAGCCTGTACCCCGACAGCGATGCCCGCGCCGCCGCCGAAGCGCTCCAGGCGGTCGAGGAGGCCGGTCTGGTGGTAGCGGCGGTCTTCAGCCGGGTGCGGGACTCCAAGGGGCATGCCGCAGTGATCGAGCCGCACGCCGCGCTGCTGCGTTACGCCGCGGCCCTGGGGGTCCCGACGGCGGTGGCGGCCTTCGGCCCCCCCTACTTCCTCGACCAGTTCCCCGGGGTGGACGCCTACGCGGCCGCCTTCGACTACAGCGAGGCGGCCCAGCGGGCGGCCGGCGAGGTCTTCCTGGGGGCGGTCGGAGCCCGGGGCCGGTTACCGGTCTCCCTGCCCGGGCGCTATGAGGTCGGCTGGGGTCTGAGCGTCGGACCGGGACGTTAGCACTAGAAGCCCGGCGGGGGCTCCACGATCGCGGCGGCGACCACGTTGGAGACCAGGGCCCGCAGGGCGACCACGCTCCCCACGTCGTCGGGATGGACCCGGTTGGTCAGCAGGACGATGAGCAGGTCCTGCTCGGGATCGACCCAGACGCTGGTCCCGGTGTAGCCGCTGTGCCCGTAGGAGTCGGGCCCCAGCAGGTCCCCCCGGATGCTGGCATAGGCGCTGTGTACATCGAAACCGTAGCCCCGGCCGCGGTCATGGGGGGTGGTCATGGCCCGCACGGTCAGCGGGGAGAAGACGCGGACCCCGTCGTAGACCCCGCCGTTGAGCAGCATCTGCAGGAAGATGGCCACGTCCCGGGCGGTACTGAACAGACCGGCACTCCCCCCGATGCCCCCCTGCAGGCGGGCCAGGGGATCGTGCACCTCACCCCGCAGCACTCCGTCGGGGAGCACCTCGGTGGGAGCCACCCGGGCGCGCTGGGTGGGGGTGGGGAAGAAGCCGGAGTCGCGCATGCCCAGGGGCCGATAGATCTCCTCGCGCACGAAGCGGTCCAGGTTCTGTCCCGCGACCCGCTCCACCAGCCGGGCCAGGGTGACGTAGTTGAGGTCGCTGTAGCGGAAGCGGCTGTCGGGTTCGTCCAGCGGGGGGTGGACCACGATCCAGTCCCAGACCCCCTCCAGGGTGGGGCGTTCCCAGCGGCGGGCCAGGGAGTCGACCGGGGCGTAGGGGGCCAGGCCCGAGGTGTGGGTGAGCAGCTGGGCGACCCGGATCGATCCCTTCCCCTCGGCCGCGAACTCGGGCAGGTAACGGGCCACCGGGTCCTGCAGCCGGACCTGTCCCCGCTCGACCAGCTTCATGACGCCGGCCGCGGTGGCCAGCGGTTTGGTGCAGGAGGCCATATCGAAGATGGTGTCCACGGTCATCGGCTCGGTGACCGGCACCAGGGAGCGCATCCCCCAGGCCTGGTGCAGGACGACCCGCCCCCCCCGGGCCACCAGCAGGACCGCCCCCGGGATGGTGCTGTCGGCGATGGCCGCCTCGATGACCGGACCCACCCCCTCCAGCCGGGCGGCGTCCATCCCGGCCTCGGCCGCGGCGGCGGGTCGCAGGACCCGGTCGGTGAAGGCGGCCTCAGCGGTCTCCGACCCGCCCCCCCGGAACGGACCGGCGCAGCCGGCCAGCAGCGGGAGCAGGAGCAGGGACGAGAAGAGGGCAAGGCGGCGAGACGCGGACATGGGACCTCCCGGCTGAGACAGGCTTCCTGGGGGGAGTATAGGCTCCCGGTCCGGGAGCGCTCAACGCCGCGCCGTTCGTCTGCTCCGCCGAGAGGGGTCGTTCAGCGGCCGGGGACCACCACCCGGGCGACGAAGAAGAGGTCGCTGCCCTCCCCGCCGGTGCCCGGGACCCGGAAGAGGACCTCCCCCGCCGGGGTGAAGGCCGCCGGTCGCCCGGTCACCTCCCGTCCCCCCAGGTAGTCCAGGTCCCGGTCGTAGAGATCGATCCGCGGCCGGTCGGCATCCGCCGTCGCCGTCTCCACCCACAGCCGCCCCAGCGGATCGACCCCGATCCAGGTCACCGCCGCCCGCTGTTCGGCGAAGGGATAGCGTTCCTCTACCCCCGGGTTGCTCCTCCGGAAGGTCTCCGGGGCCGCTCCGTAGGTCCGGGCCAGCCGGGTGATGAAGGTCGCCCGGTCGGCGCCGGAAACGGTCAGGTCGGGGGTCGGGGCGACCAGTTCCCGCCGGACCCGTCCGGAGAGGTCCCGCTCCTCGATCCGGCAGGCAGCCGAAGTCACCGTCCAGACCCGCTCGTCTCCGGCCCAGGCCCAGAGGAGTTCCGGAGCGTAGGCCGGCGGATCGTACATGGTCGTGAGCCCCACCCCGGGGAGCTCGATCTGCGTGGTCGCGACCGGGAGGGTCTGCATCGTCGCCAGGGTGTCGGCCGGCGAGCCGTCCAGCGGCGCGTGCATCAGGGTCCGGGAGCCGTCGATCCGCCGGGCCGCGTAGACCTCGGCCCGGCCGGGGGTGACCGCGAACTCCCCGCTGGCCCCGTGCCCCGGTCCCGCCCAGCGTTCGCTGCGCACGAAGGCACCGTCCGGGGCGAAGACCGTGTAGCGCCTCAGGACGAAGTCGCTCACCCAGAGTTCCCCCTCCCGGACGAAGAGGTTTTGCGGGTACTCGAACTCCCCGGGTCCCGACCCCGGCCGTCCGATCACCTGCTCCGGGTGTCCCCCCCGATCGACCCGCACCACCTGACGGTTGCCGATGTCGGTCAGGTAGAAGCCGTCGGGCGCCCCGGCTGCGTCCCCGACCTGGTTGAAGACATAGCCCGATCCCTCTTCCCAGAGCCGCCAGACGGCCAGCGTGTCGAGACCGAACCTGGTCGCGGGGAGCCGGTGCCAGGTCGTGCGTTCGAGACCTGAGGACAGCGATTCACGGGTGACGTCGTCGGACGCTCCACCGCCGCTCCCGCAGGCGGCGAGGAGCAGACCGAGGACGAGCAGGCAGGAGGGTTGCCGACCCGGACATCGGGTTGTCGTGGAGCAGGAAGAGGCGATGGCGCGAGGGGATCGATCCGACATGCGCTTTCTCCGGTGGGGGTCTCCTGGTCCGATACAACGAACCTCCCCCCGGATTGGTTGGAGCATTGTGTGACGATCTACCGGGAACCGGCTCCCGGTCGGTCGGCCGGATCGAGCGCGGCCAGGGCGAAGGGATGGAAATACCGGTGCCAGACGGCCGGGCTGGAGCCATACCGGTTCTCGCCCCGGAAGTCGTCCAGCAGGACCTCCCGCAGCCGGGTGAGTTCCCTCAGACGCCTGCGGTGCTTCGGGTCGGCGATGGTCAGCTCCAGCAGTTCCAGCCCGCGCTCCAAAACGCTTCCGGACAGTTCCGCGTTCCCCTTCGACCGCCATTTGAGGGCGCGTTCCACCTCGCTCCCCACATGGGCGAGCTGTTCCATCAGGGTGAAGTCGTGCCAGCGGCCGGCGGCCAGGGAGGGGTGGTGGGCGCTCACAATCCCACCAGCCGGGCGGCGACCTCCCGGATGTTGTCCTGGACAGCAGGATCGTCCACTCCCCGGGTGCGGTTCCCCCGGGAAGGCCGGATGTTGATCATCGAATCGAACTCGATCCGGTCCGGACCCTCCAGGTCGGGATAGAGGTTGATGCCCCACAGGTCCTCCGGCCGGGAACCGGATTCGAGCAGCAGGGCCTCCGCGTCGGCGTGCAGTTCGCCGGCGAGGGCCATGACGCCGCGCTCGACGTCGACCACCGCCTTGACCATGTCGCCGAATCCGGAGCGGGCCAGAGCGATCAGTTCTTCCAGGGGAATGGGTTCGGAGATGATCCTCATGGGCGCATTATACACAGGGAGACGATCGAGGTCTCCCTTGTCGGGACCGGGGTGGGACTGTATCACTCAGGGACACGGCCCTGACCCACGTCCCGCCCCGGGAGGAGACGTGTGCCGCCTTCCAGCGTCCGCCCTGTCGTACGTGGCCGGCTCGGACCGGCCCTCGTCCTGCTGCTCCTGCTGCCGGCCGCCTGCGGCGGGGACCGGACGGTGCTGACCGGCGCCGACCGCCTGGTGGCCCTGGGCTGGGAGAAGGCCACCGGGCTCCCGGTGGTTCCCTTCGGTCTGGTCACCAACCACACCGGCCGTCTGGCCGACGGCACTCGTCTGGCCGACGCCCTGCTCGACGCCGGCCTCCCCCTGGAGGCCCTCTTCAGCCCCGAACACGGGTTCGAGGGGATCACCCGGGAGGGGGAGCGGGTCTATTCGGCCGGTGAGGAGTACCGGGGGGTCCCCATCCACAGTCTCTACGGCGCCTCCACTCGGCCCGATCCGGAGTCCCTGGAGGGGCTGGGGGCACTGGTCTTCGACATCCAGGACGTGGGGGCCCGCTTCTATACCTACACCAGCACCATGGCCCGGACCATGGAGGCGGCGGCCGCTTCGGGCATCCCCTATGTGGTCCTCGACCGGCCGAACCCGGTCGACGGTTATACGGTCGAAGGTCCGGTCCTGGAACCCGGACTGGCCAGTTTCGTGGGCCTCTTCCCGGTGCCGGTCCGGCACGGGTTCACCGTCGGGGAGTACGCGCGCTGGATCCAGCAGGAGACCGATGTACCCGGCCTGGACGGGCTCGACCTGCGGGTGGTGCGTCTGGAGGGGTGGCGGCGGGGGATGCGCTATCCTTCCACCGGACTCCCCTGGATCGCTCCCTCGCCCAACATGCCCACCTCGGCCACCGCCCTGGTCTACCCGGGGACCTGCCTGGTGGAGGGGACCAATCTCTCCGAGGGGCGGGGGACCGAGCGCCCCTTCGAACTCATCGGGGCCCCCTGGGTCGATGGGGAGGGGGTGGCGGCCTTCCTGGCGGGTCTCGACCTGCCGGGGGTGCGCTTCACCCCCACCGCCTTCGTGCCCGGAGAGCTGGACACCAGTGTCGAGGTCAAATGGAAGGGGCAGCTCTGCCGGGGGGTGATCGTGGAGGTGACCGACCCGCTCCACTTCCGGGCCTTCCCTGCCGGGGTGGCCGTGGTGGCCGCCTTCCGCCGCCTCCACCCCGACGACTTCGCTTGGCGCGGGGCCCACTTCGACCGCCTGGCCGGGGTGCGCTGGCTGCGCGAGGGGATCGAGGCCGGCACCCCGCTGGAGGAGCTGGAGGCCCG
>CAYUVJ010000061.1:0-3382 GCA_964447955.1 uncultured Gemmatimonadota bacterium | reverse complement strand
TACCGGATCTATCCCTGAGACCCGCCATGCGCGACCTGCACGTTGCCAGCGAGGCCTATCCCCTGGTCAAGACCGGCGGTCTGGCCCGCGAGGCCGGCCCCCTGCCGGTCGCCCAGGCCCGCCTGGGGGCGGACGTGCGTCTGCTGCTACCGGGTTATCCGGATGCGCTGAGACGGCTGGAAGGGGCGGGGGAGCCGATCGGGCTGGGCGAGCTGCTGCCCGGGCTGGGCCCGACCCGGCTGGTCGAGGGCCGGATGCCCGACACCGGTCTGCCGGTCTGGCTGGTCGACCACCCTACGCTCTACGATCGCCCCGGGGGGCTCTATCTCGACCTCCAGGGAAAGGGGTGGCCTGACAACCACCTCCGCTTCGGCCTGCTGGGGCGGGCCGCCGCCCGGCTGGCCGAGCCGGACGCTCCCACCGGCTGGCGCCCCGAGCTGGTCCACGCCCACGACTGGCACGCCGGGCTGGCCCCGGCCTACCTGGTCCTGGCCGGGGGCCCGAGACCGGCCACCGTCTTCAGCGTCCACAACATCGCCTTCTCCGGCAAGTTCGCCCTGGCCACGGCCGCCGAGCTGGGTATCCCACCCTCGGCCCTGGTGCCCGAGGGCGTGGAGTTCTACGGCGACTTCTCTTTCCTGAAAGCGGGTCTCTATTACGCCGACCGACTCACCACGGTCAGTCCGACCTATGCCAGGGAGCTCCTGACCCCGGCCGGGGGGATGGGCTTCGACGGGCTGCTGCGTCACCGGGCCGGCGATCTGACCGGCATCCTGAACGGCATCGACGAAGGGGTTTGGGACCCCTCCCGGGATCCCAGCCTGAGCACGCCCTACGATGCGGACTCCCTGGACCGGAAGGCCCGGAACAAGGCCGTCCTGCAGCGGGAGCTGGGCCTGGCCGAGGACCCGCGGGCCTTTCTCTCCGCCTTCATCGGCCGGCTGACCCTCCAGAAGGGGATCGACCTGCTGCTGGAGGCCCTGCCCGGGCTGTTGGCCGGTCGCGACCAGGTGGTCGTGCTGGGCAGCGGGGAGCGCCTCTTCCAGGAGGAACTGAAGGAGGTCGCCACCCATCACCCCGACCGGCTGGCGGTCCGGATCGGCTACGACGAACCGCTGGCCCATCGCATCCAGGCCGGCGCCGACCTCTTCCTGATGCCCAGCCGCTTCGAACCCTGCGGCCTGACCCAGATGTACGCCCTGCGTTACGGTACGCCCCCCCTGGTACGCCGGACCGGAGGACTGGCCGACACCGTGGTGGATGCCGCCCTGCGCGGACAGGGGACCGGGTTCCTCTTCGACGAGCCGGATCCCGCTGCCCTCCTCGAGACCTTCCAGCGGGCCCGGAAGCATTTCCGGGACAGGAAGTCGTGGCGGGCCCTCCAGCGTCGTTGTATGGTGCGACCTTCCGATTGGGGCCGGGCGGCCGCCCGGTACCTGGACCTCTATCAGAAACTGGTCCCCTGATCCTTCTGCTGGAGTCAGAATGCGCAAGCTCTCCGATGCTGCTCTCAAGGACGACTATCTCTTCGATCCGGGTGACCCGGAATCGATCAAGCATCGGCTGATCAACTTCATGGTCTACGTGGTGGGCAAGGATCCGGTCTGGGCCTCCACCCGGGACTGGTTCTTCGCCACCGCCTACCTGGTGCGGGGGCTGTTGAGCGAGCGCTACATCAACACCGTCCGGACCCAGCAGGACCTGAACGTCAAGCGGGTCTACTACCTCTCGCTGGAGTACTTGCCGGGACGCGGCCTGATGAAGCACCTGCTCGACCTGGGAATGGTCGAGCCCTTCCGCGGGGTGCTGGCCGAATGCGGGCAGGACCTGGAGAAGGTGGCCGACTGCGAGGTCGACCCGGGGCTGGGCAACGGCGGTCTGGGCCGGCTGGCCGCCTGCTATCTGGACGCCCTGGCCACGCATCAATACCCCGGCCTGGGTTACGGCCTCCGCTACGACTTCGGGATGTTCCGCCAGCGCATCGAGGGGGGGCAGCAGGTCGAGAGCCCCGAGCATTGGCTGCGCTACGGCAACCCCTGGGAGTTCCCCCGGCCCAGCATCATCTATCCGGTCCGCTTCGGCGGCCGGGTGGACCGGGTCAAAGGAAGCGACGGGGCCGAACACCCCGTCTGGATCGCCGCCGAGGACGTGCTGGCCATGGCCTTCGACGTCCAAGTCTCCGGGTACGGCGGCCACAGCGTGACCAACCTGCGGCTCTGGTCGGCCCGCGCCACCCGCGACTTCGACCTGCGCTACTTCAACGAGGGGAACTACATCGAGGCGGTGAAGGACAAGACCCTTACCGAGAACCTCACCCGGGTGCTCTATCCCAGCGACAAGACCCTGGCCGGGCAGGAACTGCGGTTGAAGCAGGAGTACTTCTTCGTAGCCGCCTCCCTGCAGGACATCCTGATCCGCTTCCGGCGCTACAACGACGACCTGGCCGGCCTGCCCGACAAGGTGGCCATCCAGCTCAACGACACCCATCCGGCCCTGGTGGTGCCCGAACTCATGCGGATCCTGGTGGACGAAGAGGGGATGGGATGGGAGCAGGCCTGGGATGTCACCACCCGGACGGTCTCCTACACCAACCACACCCTGCTCCCCGAGGCCCTGGAGAGCTGGCCGGTGGTCATGCTCCAGGCCCTGCTCCCGCGGCACCTGGAGATCGTCCACGACATCAACAGCCGCTTCCTGAAGCAGGTGGATGAGCGGCTGCCCGGGGAGGGCGAAGTCCGGGGCCGTCTCTCCCTGGTGGACGAAGCCAGCCAGCGGGTCCGGATGGCCAACCTGGCCTTCGTGGGGAGCCATAAGGTCAACGGGGTGGCCCGGCTGCACGCCGAACTGATGCGCTCGACCACCTTCTCCGACCTCAACCGGTTCTTCCCCGACCGGATCGTCGGCATCACCAACGGGATCACCCCGCGGCGCTGGCTGCTGCAGGCCAATCCCGGCCTGGCCGGTCTGGTCACCGAGGCGGTGGGCCCGGAGTGGGTGACCGACCTGGACCGGCTCACGGGTCTGCATCCGCTGGCCGACGACCCCGCTTTCCGGGAGCGTTTCGCGGCCACCAAGCGGGAGCGCAAGGAGTTCCTGGCTGCCTGCGTACGGGAGCGCCGGCAGGTCGAACTCGACCCCGCCTCGCTCTTCGACGTCCAGGTGAAGCGGATCCACGAGTACAAGCGGCAGCTGCTCAACGTGCTGCACGTCATCAGCCGCTACAACCGGATCCGGGAGGGACGGCTGACCGACCCGGTGCCGCGCACTGTCATCCTGGCCGGAAAGGCCGCCCCCGGCTACTTCATGGCCAAGCTGATCATCCGGCTGATCCACGATGTGGCGGCGGTGGTGAACAGCGACCCGCAGGTCGCCCCACTGCTCC
>CAYUVJ010000060.1:0-9737 GCA_964447955.1 uncultured Gemmatimonadota bacterium | reverse complement strand
TGGATCTGGAGCGGGAGCGGGGCATCACCATCAAGATGCACCCTATCCGGATGCGTTACAGGAGCGGCGACAGCGACTACGTCCTCAATCTGATCGACACCCCCGGCCACGTCGACTTCACCTACGAGGTCAGCCGTTCCCTGGCCGCCTGCGAGGGGGCCCTGCTGGTGGTCGACGCCAGCCAGGGGATCGAGGCCCAGACCCTGAGCAATCTCTATCTCGCCCTGGAACAGGACCTGGAGATCATCCCGGTCATCAACAAGATCGACCTGCCCAGCGCCCGGGTGGAGGAGACCATCAACGAGATCTGCGACCTGCTGGGGGAGGAACCCGAACACGTCATCGCGGTCTCGGCCAAGGAGGGGACCAACATCGAGCGGGTCCTGGAGGAGGTCGTACGCCGGGTGCCGCCCCCCAGCGGTGAGCCGGATGCTCCCCTGCGGGCGCTCATCTTCGACTCGGTCTTCGACACCTACCGGGGGGCGGTGCCCTATCTGCGGGTGGTCGACGGGGAATTGCGGGAGGGGGACCGCATCCGGCTCCTGGGCACCGGCAAGACCTTCGAGGTGGACGAGGTGGGGATCTTCCGGCTGGGCCGGGAACGCACGGGGGTACTGCAGGCCGGCGAAGCCGGCTACCTGTGCGCCTCGATCAAGACCATCCGGGACGCTCAGGTAGGCGACACGATCACCCACGCCGAGCGGCCGGCGGCCCAGGCCCTGCTCAGGTATCAGCGGGCCAAGTCGATGGTATTCAGCGGGATCTATCCCATCGACAGTGAGGACCACGCCGACCTCAAGGACGCTCTGGAGCGACTGCAGCTCAACGACGCCTCGCTGACCTTCGAGCCGGAGAGCAGTGCCGCGCTGGGTTTCGGTTTCCGCTGCGGGTTCCTGGGCCTGCTCCATATGGAGATCATCCAGGAGCGGCTCTCCCGCGAGCACGGCCTGGACATCATCACCACCGTGCCCAGTGTGGAGTTCCACGTCCACACCACCGCCGGTGAGAAGATGGTCATCGACAATCCCACCCAGCTCCCCGACCCGGCCAGCATCGACAAGATCGAAGAGCCGTGGGTGCGGGCCCACATCACCACCCCGCAGGACTACATCGGCAACCTCATCCAGCTCGGTCAGGACCGGCGCGGAGAGTACCAGACCATGGAATACCTGGACACCACGCGGGTACGCCTGACCTTCGACCTCCCGCTGGCCGAGATCATCTTCGACTTCTACGATCGCCTCAAATCCATGAGCCGGGGCTATGCCAGTCTCGACTACGAGTTGACCGATTGGCGCGAGAGCGACCTGCAGAAGCTGGACATCCTGCTCAACGGCGAACCGGTGGATGCCCTGAGCATGATCGTCCACGCGGACAAGGCCTATGAGTGGGGGCGGCGACTGAGCAGCCGCCTGCGCAAGCTCATCCCCCGGCAGCTCTTCGACGTGGCCATCCAGGCGGCCCTGGGCGGACGCATCATCGCCCGTGAGACGGTCAAGGCGCTGCGCAAGAACGTCACCGCCAAGTGCTACGGCGGGGACGTCACCCGCAAGCGCAAGCTTCTGGAGCGTCAAAAGGAGGGGAAGAAGCGGATGAAGTCGATCGGCCGGGTGGAGGTCCCGCAGGAGGCCTTCCTGGCCGTCCTCTCCATCAAGGAGGACGAGTGAGCGGTCCGGTCGAGACCCTCCCGGTCCTCCGCGAAGAGGCGGCCGGCGCCCGCCCGCCCCGGGTGCCCACCCCCCGATCCCCGCTGTGGGAGACCCTCGAACTGGTCGGCCTGGCCCTGGTGCTGGCCCTGCTGCTGCGCACCTTGGCGGTCCAGGCCTTCCGCATCCCCAGCGGTTCGATGGAGGAGACCCTGCTGGTGGGGGACTTCATCCTGGTCGACAAACTCACCTACGGGGCCCGTCTGGACATCGGCCCCGTGCACGGCCGCCTGCCCGGACTGCGGGATCCGCGGACCGGGGACATCGTGGTCTTCCGCTATCCGCTCGATCCCAGCAGCGATTTCATCAAGCGGCTCATCGCCGGTCCGGGCCAGACGGTGCGGATCGAGGACCGTCGGCTCTTCGTCGACGATGTGCTCGTCCCCGACCCGCCCCTGGTCAAGCACATCGATCCCCGGATCCTGCCGGGCAGCTTCTCCCGCCGGGACAACTTCGGACCGATGACCGTCCCCGAGGGGCACTACTTCTTCATGGGGGACAACCGGGAGAACAGCAAGGACAGCCGGGAGTGGGGCTTCGTCCCCCAGGAGTACATCCTGGGCCGGGCGATGATCACCTACCTTTCCTGGGACACCGCCCCCGACGTGCCATGGTTCGACCTCTTCCGGAAGATCCGTTGGAGCCGGCTGCTGCGTCCGGTGCGCTGACCCCGGCCAGGGTGGCCGGGCGGCTGGCCTCCCGGCGGAGCGTGGTCGGCCACCTCTACCTGCACCTCCCCTTCTGCGAGCGCATCTGTCCCTACTGTGATTTCTCGACGGCGGTCGGGGCCGGCAGCGACCCGGAGACCTTCCTGGAAGACCTGGCGAGCGAGTGGGAGCTGCTGGCCGCGGCCGGTCTGGGTGAGCGGCTCGATCTGACCGGGGGGACCCTCTATCTGGGAGGCGGTACCCCCTCGTGGTTCGAACCGGTGATGCTGGAACGGCTCCTGGACTGGGCCGCCGGACCCGGCGGCCGGGACTGGATCGAGGCCACCGTGGAGGTCAACCCCGAGCACACCGATGCCGGGAGACTCCGCACCCTGCGGGCCGGTGGTATCACCCGGCTCAGCCTGGGGGTACAGAGTCTGGACGAGGCGCTCCTGCGCCGCCTCGGCCGGGTCCATCGGGCGGAGCAGGTGTACGAGGGCTTCGCCCGGGCGCGGTCGCTGGGTTTCGACCTCGCGCTCGACCTCATCTTCGCGGTGCCGGGTCAGGACCTGGCCGGCTGGCAGCGGGACCTGGAAACAGCGCTGTCTCTCGAACCCGACCACCTCTCCCTCTACGGCCTGACCTGGGAGAAGGGGACGGTCTTCACCCGTCGCCTTCATGAGGGCCGGCTCATCGCCTGGTCGGGGGAGGCCGAGGCCGAGGCCTACCAGTGGGCCGTCGAACGGCTGCGGGCAGGGGGCTGGGAGCGCTACGAGGTGAGCAATTTCGCCCGGCCGGGGAAACGAGCGATCCATAACAGCGCCTACTGGAGCGGGGAGGACTACCTGGGCCTGGGCCCCTCGGCCCACTCCCTGCTGGCCGGGGTGCGCACCGCGGGCGCCTTCCAGCTGACCGATTGGTCCCGGCGGGTGCGGGCCGGGGAGGTCCCCTGGACCTCGGTCGAGGTCCTGGGCCCCCTCGAACGAGCCCGGGAACGGGTCCTGCTGGGTCTGCGCACCGCGGATGGGGTGGGTCTCGAGGAGATCCCCGAGGCGTACCGGGAGCGGGTGGCCGCAGCGGCGGCGGAGATCGTCTCTGAAGGACTGGCGACATGGTCGCCCGAGGAGGGACGGCCCGAGCGGCTGGTCCTCACCGACCGGGGTTTCCTGCTGGCCGACGAGGTGGCGGTCCGGGTGGCGCCCTGAGCAAAGGGCGCCCCGATCCGGGAAGGATCAGGAGATGATGTCGCTGCCCGGCGGCGGTTTCGGGGACGGCTCGTCACTACCGGTGCGTATGGCCGGCCGAGAGGCCAGACCGACCAGTTCCCGGTAGGCGCAGGCGATAGCGGCGAACGAGACGGGCAGGGTGAACAGCAACCCGATCCCGAAAACCATCACCCCGGCCATGTTCAGCACCACCAGCACCAGGGCGAAGAGGGCGAACTCCAGATAGTCGTTCTTGGCCACCTCCCGGCTGGCTTCCATGGCGTCCCAGAAATCCAGGCCCCGGTCGGTGATGAAGAGGAAGGTGAACATCCAGATGCCCAGGGCGAGCAGCGCCGGGATGACGCACAGGGCGATGCCGAGGGTGACCAGGATCCCGATGAATAGTGAAGCCAGCAGGACCTGGACCAGGATCCTCGGTTCGGTGAAGACCGCGAAGACATCG
Organism: uncultured Gemmatimonadota bacterium; assembly: GCA_964447955.1. GTDB lineage: Bacteria > Blakebacterota > Blakebacteria > Blakebacterales > CAYUVJ01 > CAYUVJ01. The sequence continues at coordinate 5,716 of CAYUVJ010000060.1, read as the reverse complement.
CCGATGATGGGCCGACCTGTCCGGATATGCCCGGCGGCCATGAGGAAGAACCCGGCTTGGAGCGGCCCGAGGATGGCGATCCCCAGCGGGACCCATATCCGCAGGCTGCCGATACCCACCACCACCAGGATGAAGGCGGCGACGAGGTAGCCCGGCAGGTCGTTCTTGATGAGGTTCCAGCCGGCGATGATCCAGCGGCCGAAGTCGATCCGGTCCCGTCGGAGTTCGTCCAGCGATCCTTCGCTCATGGCCTCATACCTTGATCAGGTTCCATCGGGTGGTACGAAGGTGTCCTAACGCTTGTTGCGAACCCATTTTCGGGGGGACGGCCTCGCTCCTCCTCGCGTAAGTTAATGGGCCGAGCCCCTTTCAGCCAGGAGGACCCTGAGATGCTCCCCGACCAGCTCGTCCAGACGGCCGACACCCGGATCCTGTTCTACATCCTTGACGGGCTGGGCGGGACCACCTTCCCCGGTCGGGGGCTGACCGAACTGCAGGCCGCCCGGACCCCCAACCTCGACCAACTGGCCCGCAACGGGGAGACCGGCCTGATGGTGCCGGTACTGCCGGGTGTCGCTCCCGGCAGCGGTCCCGGACACTTCGCCCTCTTCGGCTACGATCCAGTGACCAATAATATCGGTCGCGGGGTGCTCGAGGCGGCCGGGATCGATTTCCCCCTGCAGCCCGGCGACATCGCCATCCGGGTCAACTTCGCCACGGTGGACAGCGATGGGAACATCCTGGACCGCCGGGCCGGACGCATCTCTACCGAGACCTGCGAACGCCTCTGCGGGATCATGCGTGAGCATGTCGCGCTGGAGGGGATCGACGTGCACATCCGGCCGGTCAAGGACCACCGGGCCGTCATCGTGCTTCGTCCGCAGGGCATCGACCTTGAGGAAGGGGTGGCCGACACCGACCCCCAGGCTACCGGGGTGCGACCGCTCCCTCCCACCGCCCAGGAGGCCGCGGCCGAGCCGACCGCCGCCGCCCTGGCCACCCTGCTCGAGCAGGTGACGGCGCCTCTGGCGGCAGCCGGCGACCCCGCCTTCTTCCCCCTGCTGCGGGGCATCGCCTGTCACCGGGTCTACCCTTCCCTGCGGGAGCGTTTCGGTCTGCGGGCCATCGCGGTGGCCACCTATCCGATGTACAAGGGCATCAGCCGGCTGCTCGGTATGGATGTCCACGAGGGGGCGAAGGACCTGGGCGACCAGCTGGCCGCGGTCCAGGCGGCCTGGGAGAGCCACGATTTCTTCTTCGTCCACTTCAAGGCCACCGATGCGAGGGGTGAGGACGGTGACTTCGACGGCAAGGTGGCGGCCATCGAGGAGGCCGATGCCGCGCTCCCCGGGTTCCTCGAACTGGGGCCCGAGGTGGTCGTGGTCACCGGGGACCACAGCACCCCGGCGGCCGAGAAGTCCCATTCCGGGCACTCGGTGCCGGTGGTGCTCGCCTCACCGGTGGCCCGGCACTCCGGCCTGGAGCACTTCGACGAGATCCAGTGCGCCCGCCACGGCACGCTCGGCACCTTCCCGGCCATGCACCTGATGGGACTGGTGCTGGGACACGCCGGCCGGCTGGCCAAGTTCGGCGCCTGAGAACAGGCACCGTCCGCCTGAAGATCCTGCGACCATGACCTCCGACCCGATCATCACCGCCCGCGGCCTGCGCAAGTGCTTCGGTGAACTGGTGGCGGTGGACGACCTTTCCTTCACCGTCCGGCGTGGCGAGTGCCTGGGCTTCCTGGGCCCGAACGGGGCCGGAAAGACCACCACCATCCGGATGCTGGCCGCCCAGACGCCCATGGATGCCGGCAGCATCGTCGTGGACGGGCTGGAGGTCGCAGCCGATCCGCGCGGGGTGAAGGAGCGACTGGGCATCTGCCCCCAGGAGGACAACCTGGACGGCGACTTCAGCGTCCGGGAGAATCTGTTGGGCTACGCTTCCTATTTCGGGCTCGGCGGGCGGTCGACGGCCGAGAAGGTCGACGGGCTGCTGCGCTTCGTCGGTCTCCAGGAACGGGCCGGCGACGCCATCATCACCCTTTCGGGGGGGATGAAACGGCGGCTGCTGCTGGCCCGCAGTCTGGTCAACGAGCCGCCGGTCCTGGTGCTGGACGAGCCGACCACCGGTCTCGATCCCCAGGCCCGTCACCAGGTCTGGACGGCGGTGGACGATCTCCGGGCCGGGGGCACCACCATCCTGTTGACCACCCACTACATGGACGAGGCCGAGCGGCTCTGCGACCGCCTGCTCATCATCGACGAAGGCCGGGTGGTGGCCGAAGGGACCCCGGCCCGACTGATCGCCGAGATCGTGGGCGCCAATGTGGTCGAGGTCTGGGGAGACCCGGAGCGCTCCGACGGGCTCCTGGAGGGGTTCGAGGGGGTGCACGAGCGGACCGGACGGCGCAGCTACCTCTTCCCCCGTGACGCGGCGGCCGTCTCGCAGTTGATCCAGCGGGCCCAGACGATGGGGGGATGGGAGCGGGTCCTGCACCGGCCGGCCTCCCTCGAGGACGTCTTCCTGCGGCTGACCGGACGGGAGTTGCGGGAATGAGCCGGACACCGGGGGACCGGCCGGTGATGGACCGGGCCGAGCGCCTCGAAAGACGGGCCGCCGTCCGACGGCTGGTCACCCCCTCTCTGCGGGGTCTGCGGGTCTGGCGGCGCAACCTGGCCCAGAGCAGGAGGCACTGGCACACCACCGTGCTCCCCCCGCTGCTCGAACCGCTCCTCTACCTGCTGGCCTTCGGCGCCGGCCTGGGTGCCCTGGTCTCGGGACTGGAAGTGGCGGGCCGCCCGGTCGCGTACGCGGACTTCATCGCCCCGGCCCTGGTAGTCATCACCGCCATGAACCAGGCCTTCTTCGAGACCACCTACTCCTCGTTCGTGCGCATGTACTACCAGCGGATCTGGGACGCCATGACGGCCACCCCGCTCAACCTGGGGGACATCCTGGCCGGAGAACTGCTCTGGGGCGCCACCAAGGGCTTCTTCAGCGCGCTCATCGTGACCGGGGTGGTGCTGGCCTTCGGGCTGGCGGAGCCGGCCGGGTTGCCGGCCCTGCTGACCGCCGCGTTGGTCAGCGCCCTCTTCTTCGCCTCGCTGGGTTTGCTCTTCACCGCGGTGCTGCCCAGCATCGACGCCTTCAACTTCCCCTTCTTCCTCTTCGTCATGCCGATGCTGCTCTTCGGCGACACTTTCTTCCCGGTCGCTCTGCTCCCCGGCTGGGTCGGCCGGGTGGCCTCGTTCACCCCCCTCTACGGGATGATGGCCGTGGCCCGGCCGGCCGCCCTGGGGATGGGCTCGGCGACCGACCTGCTCCACCTGCTCCCCTGGCTGCTGCTGTTGCCGGTCGCGGCCGTGGCGGTCCACCTGCTGATGGCCCGCCGGCTGATCGATTGAAGGATCAGGGCCCCGGACCGGGGCTCAGGCCTTGATGCGGGTCTTGTCGGGCAGGACGGCGTTCTTGGGGATGACCACGATGCCGTCCCGCACGTAGAAGTGCTCCTCTTCGCGGTCGACGGCGCCCTCCCGTCCCTCGATATGCACCCCCCGACCGATGCGGGCGTTCTTGTCCACGATGGCCCGCCGGATCTCGCTGTCCTCGCCGATGCCGATCGGCACCGGGGACCCGTCCCCGGGAAGCGAACGGGGGTACTCGTCGGCGCCCAGCAGGACGGTGTCGTGGACCTCGGCCCCTTTACGGATGACCGAACGTACTCCGACAACACTGTGGCGCACGGTACAGTCCGACAGGTCGGCCCCCTCGGCCAGGATGGCGTCCCGGACCGAGCCGCCCATCACCCGGGCGGGGGGCAGGTTGCGGGGATGGGTGTAGATGGTCTGACCGCGGTGGAAGAACTCGAACGGGGGATCGGGTTCCACCAGGGCCAGGTTGGCCTGGTAGAAACTGCCGATGCTCCCGATGTCCTCCCAGTAGCCGTCGAAAAGGTGGCAGAAGACCCGGTAGTCCTCGATGGCCGCGGGGATGATCTCGTGTCCGAAATCGGTCGCCCGGTGGTGCTCGAGCAGGGCCTCGCGCAGGGCCTCCAGCTCCCAGATGTAGATGCCCATGCTGGCGGCGAACAGAGGAGCGTCCTGGCGGCGTTTCTCCGGGAGCGCTTCGGTGGGGATCTCGAAGCCGGTCAGCTGGTCGGTATCCTTCGGTTTCTCCACGAAGCCGGTGATGCGGCTGTGGGCGTCCAGTCTCATGATCCCCAGTCCGGTGGTCTCGGCGGCCGGTTTGAGGACCCCGGCCACGGTGACCTCGGCCCCCCGCCGGGCGTGTTCCTCGAGCACCTGACGGAAGTCCATCCGGTAGAGCTGGTCGCCGCTCAGGATGAGGACCCGCCTGGCCCGGTAGCCCTCCAGGTGGGATAGGGTCTTGCGCACCGCATCGGCGGTCCCTTCGTACCAGTCGACCTGGTCCTGCAGGGTCTGGCTGGCGGCCAGGATGTCCACGAAGCCCTGGGCGATGTGGCTGAAGTTGTAGGTCGAACTGATATGCCGGTGCAGACTGGCCGAGTTGAACTGGGTGAGGATGAAGATGCGGTTCAGACCGGCGTGCAGGGCATTGCTGATGGGGATGTCGACCAGCCGGAACTTCCCCCCCAGCGGCACGGCCGGCTTGCTGCGGTAGCGGGTCAGCGGGAAGAGTCGGGTGCCGCGGCCCCCGCCCAGGATCAGGGTAATCACGTCGTCCACGATGCCGACCTCACTGCCGGGGTTGGGTCATACGGCTGAAGGTTAGGTGGCCGCCGAGAGCAGGGTCAACGGTCTTCGCTCCCGGCCGCATAAACATCCCGACCCCTGGTGTGGTATAACGGGTTGAGCGATGAACGAACGATCCGGCATGAGCGACGAGCGGCTCTTCATCCGCTATGCCCGCGGGGACACCGGGGCCTTCCGCATCCTGATGGAGCGGTACACCGGCCGTCTGCTCCGGTTCTGCCGGGGCTATGTGGGGAGCGTGGAGGAGGCCGAGGACGTGGTCCAGGAGACCTTCCTGCGGGCCGTCCGATCGGCCGCCACCTATCGGACCACGGCCCGGTTCTCCACCTGGATCCACACCATCGCCCGTAACCAGTGCCTGGACCGGCTCAAGGTGGCCCGGCGGCGCCGGGAATTGTGGGAGCAACACCGCGGGGAGCTGGAGGAGGCGACCGCGGGGTCGGTGGAGACGGTCAGCGGGATCGGGCTGGAAGGGGCTACGGAGGGCACCATCGGGGACATCGACCCCCAGCGGGTCCGCGAGGCGCTGGAGCGGCTCACCCCGGCCGAGCGGGAGACGGTCCGGCTGACCTTCTTCGCCGACTGGAGCAGCCGCCGGATCGCCGACCTGCAGGGCTGCAGCCCGGCCACGGTGCGGGTGCGGCGGCACCAGGCGCTGAAGAGACTGCGTGCCCTGCTGGGGGTCGAGGGACCCGGAGCGGGACTGCGGGCCGCGGAAGCGAACGGACATGGTTGAGCGGGAGGGAATGATGGATACGAAGGGGTGCGAGGAACTGGGTCCCTGGCTGGCCGACCATGCACGGGGGGAGTCGGGGCGGATGCGGGAACGCATCGAGCGGCACCTGAAGCACTGTCCCGCCTGCCGGGAGGAGATGGCGTTCATGCAGCGGATGATCGAGGTGGGTGGTGAGTGGGAACCGGGTCCCCGGCTGGGGTTCGAGCACCGGCTGGAACAGGTGGTGACAGCGGCCGAGGAAGCG
>CAYUVJ010000059.1:9280-9901 GCA_964447955.1 uncultured Gemmatimonadota bacterium | reverse complement strand
CCCAGATAGGCCGGATACTGCAGGATACTCAGCAGCACGGCCAGTTCCCGACGCCGGACCCAGTGCCGGCACTTGTAGCACCGCCAGGTCTGGGCGGGGATGGCGGCCCCGCAGACCGGGCAATGCACGGTCGGACCGTAGTCCAGAGGCCGGCGGAGCCGGACCCAGACCCAATAGATGATCAGGTCGAGCCCGGCGGCCAGGACGAGGGCGACGACCAGCCATAGCCACCAGGGAAGATGGGGCATCGTCAGGGCCGGTCGGCCATCTGGAACAGGGTCAGATAGACCACCCGGGCAGCCCGGGTGAAGGCCTCGTAATCGATCGTGTCGATCCGGTCGGACGCCGTGTGGGCCCGCACAGAGGGACCACCGGCGGCTGCGATATAGAGGGTCGGGACATCGAGCTCCACGAACGCGGAATGGTCACTCGCCCCCGCCACGGCCGGCGTCGGCCGTTGTTCGGCCAATCCGAACCCACCGAAGAGCCGGTCGGCCTCCACGACCATCTGCTGGAACTCGGGGGTGGAAGCGCCTCCCATGACCCGCAGGGCATCCCCGCCGCCGGGCATGTCCAGGTTGATCATGCCGACACAACGGTCGAGGGGGCGAGGAGCATGGG
>CAYUVJ010000059.1:0-9270 GCA_964447955.1 uncultured Gemmatimonadota bacterium | reverse complement strand
GAAGTACTCCGAGCCGAGCAGGAAGAGCTCTTCACCGGCGAAGAGCACGAAACAGACCGCGCGCCGGGGTCTGATCGGCGCAGCGGCCATCGCCTGCGCCAATGCGACCACCATGACACTCCCGGAGGCGTTGTCCCGGGCGCCCGGGAAGACGATTCCCGCCTGGCTCCCGACATGGTCGAGATGACCGCCGACCACCACCCATTCGTCGGCCACCGTCGGGTCACTCCCCTCGATCCAGCCGATCACGTTCCAGGTCGGTGCCGCCGCCCGGTATGCGGCGTGGGCTTCCAGGGTGATGTGAAAGGGAAGCTCGAAGCTCTCCACAATCTGGCCTTCGACCAGAGCGCTGCGCAGGTCGGCGGCGGTGTGTCCTGTCCCCCGCAACAGGTCGTCCGCGACCCGGTTGCGGATCGAGAGCAGGGGCAGGTCGGGCTGATGGCTGCCTTCCTGGCCGTGGTAGACGCTGATGATGGGAGAGGGCGCATCCGTTCCGGGATCGTCGATGAAGAGGATGGCCCGGGCACCCAGACGGGCAGCCAGGGTGGCTTTGGACCGCGGCCGACTCTTCTCCTCCCAATCCGCTCCCGGCGGGGTTCCCATGAACATCAGGGCGACCTTACTCCTCACCGCGGCGCCGGCGTAGTCGTCCCGGCCCAGGGTCCTGTCCTGCAGCCCCCAGCCGACGAAGACGATAGGAGTGTCCTCCACCCGTCCGCTGCCGGTGAACCCACGGGCGACATAATCGTCGCCGAAGGTATAAGGAGCCTCTACCCAGTCCGCCCGGACCACGCGCAGTTCCATCGGTCCGGTGACCTCGCAGGCCTCGACCTTGAAGGGCTGGTACCAGGAGCCGTCCGCTCCGCCCGGGACCAGGCCGGCGGCCCGGAATCGTTCGGCTCCCCAACGGGCGGCCAGGTCGTAGCCTGCCGTCCCGGTGAGGCGACCGGCAAAGCGCTCGGACGCCAGTACGGACATCATCTCTTCCAGATCCCGCTGCTGGATCGGCCCCAACCCCAGGGCGGCCCTCTGCAACCCCGGTCCCATGTCGCCCGTCTGGGCGGAAGTGTCCCGTCCCGTGAGCGGGAGCAGCGTCACCGCCAGCAGACATGTAAGGGTGAGCCGGAGGAGTCCGGGATTCGACTGGGAACGGGTCGATGGGGTGATGGGAGAGGGACGCCGGCACACGGTCGGAAGGGACTGGCAGGTCCTGGGGCGGAACATCGAACAGGCTCCTGTCAAGTGGTTCGCAGGCGTATCAGAATCATCACGGAGTATAGTCCACCCGGGCTCAGGACGCCCGGATACGATTTTTTCGCATTCAGGGTCTTTTTATCCTTTTCTGGGCAGAACGTGGAGCATATATAGTGAAACAAGGAACAAATGAGTATCGGGATGCGGGAGTTACCAGGGTCGGCAAGGCAGAGCCGAATGCAAAACGGGTGGGCACTCCCTGGTTCTCCCAAATCCCGATACCTGGACGGCCGGCCGTTCTTCCTCGCGCTCGCATCGGTGTCCGTCCAGGTTAGCCGCCCCCCTTGCATTCCCGCTTGAGGGGGGCGGCTTTTTTTCGATATAAGGAGCGAGCCATGGTGTCTCCCCAGGTGCTCCGTCAGTTCCCCGCCTTCACGCGCGCTCTGGAGCGCAGTGTGCGCTCCATTGCGGTGATCAGTCATGAACGCCGGTTCAAGGCGGGTGAGGGCATTTTCTCCGAGGGGCAGCAGGCGGACGACGTCTACCTGGTCGTTGAGGGAGAGGTGGACGTGACCTTCGAGATCAATCACGGCAAGGTTGTCATCGACACCCTGATGCCGAGTGAGATGGTCTGCTGGTCGGCCGTCATCGACCCCTATCTGGCCAGCGCAACCGCCCTCGCCCGCACCGATGTGCGCCTGATTGCCATCGACGGGCCGGAACTGCTCCGGCTCTTCGAGCGGGACAGTTCCCTGGCCTACTACGTGATGCGGGAAGTGGTCCGCTGCCTGACCTATCGTCTCAAAGCCACCCATGTCCAGTTGGCGGACCTGATGAGCTGAATCGATCCGACCGGGCATCCACCCGGTCCTGGATCGCCAGGTCGGAGACCGCCAGAAAGAGGATCTGGGCCAGGTCCTCCATGATCTCCGGGGTGATCGTACTAATGTCGTCGCGGGTGTTGTGGTAGAAGGAACGTGCCCCCGAGACCGAGAAGCTGATGGAGGGAACCCCCGCCCACATGAAGCGGGCGGCATCCAGCCGGGGCCGCCCCAGGTTGGCGTTGAAGGAACTCCTCATCACCCGGTGGACATACTTGTCGTTGGCCTGCTCCAGGAAGGAATAGAGGACCGGATAGTTCTCCCCGGCTCCGGCGGATATCCGGTCTCCGCAGCCAACCCCGTCCATGTTGTAGAGTCCGATCGTCTTCTCCAGCGGGAAGACGGGATGGTCCAGATACCAGGCCGATCCGGCCACTCCCTGTTCCTCGGCCCCGAAGAAGAGGAACATCACGGATCGGCGGGGCCGGATCGCTCCCCTCGATCAGACCGATGATGTTGTGTCCGATCCCCTCCGGATGATGTTCGGTGGTATTGCGGATGGTGGCCGTCTTGCCGGTGGAGAAGGATCGCGGCCGGAGTTCTTCACGGATGCTGTCCACCACCTCACGGTGATTCTGTCCGGTCCCGGCTAAGAGGTCGTCCACCACGGCTCCGCTGACCGCCGAGTAGATGAAACCCGGGGCATAGGCGTTGTTGGGATTGACGATGTGATAATCGTAGAGCATGCTTACCGTACCATGCCGGACCGCGTTCTCGAGCTTGTACTGGTGGAAGGAATAGGGACGCCAGCGGGCGAAGAGTTCCGGGTCGGGGCCGGTGCCGACCGGGGCTTCCGGCTCCATGACCACGATCCTTCCCTCCACATCCACCCCCGCATAATCGTCGTAACCCAGCTCCGGGGCGGTGATACCGTACCCGACGTAGACGACCTCGGCGGTCACCTCACCGCTCCCGCTGGTGGAGCCCGGGAAGAACTCCTCTTCGAAGCGGTAGGCCTTGCGGATGGTCCCGCCCCCGGCCAGCGGCACGTCCAGCCAGACCCCGCAGTCGGACAGCACCAGGGTATAGGGGTCAGGGAAGGCCTGGCGCCAGGACCCGTTCCCGGCGCCGGGAGTGAGGCCCCAGGCCGTAAGGTGGACGATGACCCAGTCGGCGGAGGCCTCGAACCCGGCGGTTCCGGTCAAGCGGCCGCCGAAGCGTTCGGAAGCCAGGGTGTCCACCCAGGTGTAGAGCGGCTGGCTCTGGATGGTGTGCATGACCTGGAGCAGGCGCTGCTCATCGGTGAGCTGGCTGCCTCCTCGCTGGGCCAGGACGGCGGCCGGGGAGAGCAGGAGCGTGAGGATGAGGAGCCCGCTGAGGTGGCTCCGGCAGGATCGGGTCGTCGTCGGCATGGTCGCGCATTCCGTTTCGGGGTTCGGTCCGATAGTAAGCGCAGGTCCGGTCGGTCCGCACATGCAGAATGATGATGGTGAAGGCACCAGACTCTTGCCGGTCGTTCCGACCGGCTCCTAGAATCGGTGGGACACCGAATCCCCGGGGAGGACGTATATGCCGAGCTATACCATCACTGTCAACGGCCGGAGGCACACCGTCGACGTGGACGAGGACACCCCCCTGCTGTGGGTGCTGCGGGACACGATCGGCCTGACCGGCACCAAGTACGGCTGCGGGGTGGGAGAGTGCGGGTCCTGTGCCGTCTTCGTGAACGACCGGCTGGAGCGCAAGCCACGACCGACGCGACTTCCTCAAGGTCTCCTCGGGCGCCGCGGGCGGACTGGTCCTGGGCCTGCATCTGCAGCTCACGGCCTCCGCCCTGGCCGGGACCGACGCCCGCCTGGCCAAGGTGCTCAAGACCGCGGCCGAGGGGATCGGCGGGGGCCGGGTCATGCCCCGGGGTCGCGGGCTGGGGATCGCCTGCACCCACTGTTTCGGCAGCCGTTTGGCCCATGCGGTGGAGGTCGAGGTGGACGCTTCGGGCCGGGTCAAGGTGATCCAGGTCCACAGTGCCGTGAACCCAGGATGGTGAGATGCACGAACTGCGCAGGATCCTGAGCGCCCGTCGGGCGCTGGCCGCGGAGGACCGCCGGACCGTCCTCATCACCTTGGTCGAGGTCACCGGTTCGGCCTATCGCTGCCCCGGTGCCCGGATGCTGGTGGACGACGGGGGGGCGACGGTCGGGGCGGTGAGCAGCGGCTGTCTGGAAGGGGATCTGGCGGAGCGGGCGCGACAGGTTATCCAGGATGGGCGGGTACGGACCGTGGACTACGACCTGGAGGAGCATGACGATCTGACCTGGGGTCTGGGCATGGGCTGCCCGGGCCGGGTCCGCCTCCTGCTGGAACCGATGGACGCCGGACTGACCGCGGTGCTCGACGGGGTCGCGGCCGAGGAGGGGCCGGCGGTCCTGGGCACCCTGTTCGAGGCCGGACCCGCTTCCGGCCTGGAACCGGGAGACCGCTTCGCCCTGGCGGCCGGCGCCGATCTGGACCAGGTGCCGGGCAGCCGGGCGGTGCGGGATGGGCTGATGACGGCGGTGCAGGAGGTCCTGGCGGCCGGCCGCCCCCGGACGGCCCGGCTCGGTGAGGGGAGCGAGGCGATCGGACTCCTCCTGGAACGGCTCGATCCGCCATACCGACTCTTGATCTACGGGTCCGGGGCGGATGCCCGGCATCTCGCCCGTCTGGCCGTCGGACTGGGCTGGGAGACGACCCTGCTGGCTCCGGGGGCCGAGAAGGTGGCCCGAAGGGGAGACCTGCCCGTCGAGGTCACGGTGGTCGGGGGCGATCCGGTCACGGCGACCGAAGGTCTAAGGCTGGACGGTCGGACGGCGGCCGTCCTGCTGAGTCATCACTTCGAGCGGGACCGGGCCCTGCTGGAACGTCTCCTCCCCTCGACGGTTGGCTACATCGGATTGCTGGGATCGGGACCGCGGCGCCGGAGTCTCTTCGAAGCGGTGAGGGAAGGGCTGGTCACCGCGGCCGGGCACCGGCTGCACGCGCCGGTCGGTCTCGACCTGGGCGCAGAGCGGCCCGAAGAGATCGCCCTGGCTGTCGCGGGAGAGATCCAGGCTGCTCTCAGGGGACGGAAGGGAGGATTCCTCAGGGACCGGGACCGCCCGATCCACGACCGCTGAACAGGATGCTCAGTCGCTGTCCGGGTCGGGCTTCGAGGGCAGGCGTCGGAGCATCATCGCCGCTGCCACCAAGATGACCACCGAACAGGCCAAACCGATGACGGCGAACGTTGTCCCGATCGGGTGCTGCAGCAGGGTCGAGATGTCGGCGGCGATCATACAGATCGCCACCAGGATGAGCAGGCGGGCGGTCCGACGAACCTGCCGGGGTGTCGCTCCAGGGCGAAGTCCTGTCAGTGGCATGGTGACATGATAATAAACCACGGCCGATTCGGCCACGATTGCCGACCCTGATTGCTCTTCTGTGCCCCGCCAGGTAGATTCCCCGGCCATGAAGCTCGCCCTGATAGGACTCGCTAACAGCGGCCGCACCACCCTGCTCAACGCCCTGACCGGACTGGACCTGCCCACCCAGGCTTTCCCGACCACCGAAGGGGAGCCGCATCGGGCCGTGGTCAAGGTCCCTGATGATCGGGTGGATGCATTGAACCGCATCTACAGCCCGCGCAAGACGACTTTCGCGACGATCGACTATGTCGACTTCATGGGGCTGATCCGCGGCGAGCGGGAGCAGAATCGGCGGGTCTTCGATTTCCTCCGGGATGCCGATGCCCTGGTGCACGTGATCCGGGCCTTCCAGGACGACGGCGTGTTCCATCCGCTGGATGGTGTCGACCCGCTGCGCGACTTTGAAGTGGTGGAGCAGGAACTGGTACTGGCCGACCTGGAACTGGTCGAGACCCGGCTGGAGCGGATCGAAGAGGGACGGCGGAGAGGGCGGCCGCAGAGCGAGGCCGAGGAGCGGGTCCTGCTGCGCTGCCGCGAGATCCTCGAGTCCGAACAGCCGCTCCGGCATGCCTTCTTTTCGAGCGAGGAGTCGAAAGCCCTCCAGCACCTGCAGTTCGTCTCCGACAAGCCCCTGCTGCCGGTGGTCAACGTGGGCGAAGGGGACTGCACGGTGGAGCGCCGGGGCGCCATGACAGCGGCCTTCGTCCATCGTCTGGCCCGCTATCCCGAGATCAACCGGCCGATCCCGTTGATCTGTTCAGCTCGGATCGAGATGGAGATCGCCCAACTGGCCCCCGAGGAGGCCGGGGCCTTCCTGGCCGACCTGGGCATCGCCGAACCGGCCCGGATGAGGCTGATCCGGGCCTCTTACGGTCTGCTCGGGCTCATCTCCTTCCTGACCGTCGGTGAAGACGAGGTACGGGCCTGGACCATCCCGCTGGGAACACCGGCCGTGAAGGCGGCCGGCAGGATCCATTCCGACCTCGCGCGCGGTTTCATCCGGGCCGAGGTCATGGCCTATCGGGACTTCATGGCCCACGGGGCCGACCTGAACGCGGTCCGGAAGGTCGGGCGGGTCCGTCTTGAGGGAAAGACCTACGAGGTCGCCGACGGGGACATCATCAACTTCAAATTCAACGTCTAGGGGTCCTGTGCCCATCCGCAACATCGCCATCATCGCCCATGTTGACCACGGCAAGACCACCCTGGTCGACCACATGCTCCGCCAGGCGGGAGCCTTCCGGATCGGACAACAGGTCCAGGACCGGATCATGGACTCGAACCCGCTGGAACGGGAGCGGGGCATCACCATCCTCTCGAAGAACACCGCCGTCTGGTGGGGCCGCACCAAGATCAACCTGGTGGACACTCCCGGGCACGCCGACTTCGGCGGAGAGGTGGAGCGGATCCTGCGGATGGTCGACGGGGTCCTGCTGCTGGTAGATGCGGCCGAGGGACCGATGCCGCAGACCCGTTTCGTGACCCGCAAGGCGCTGGGACTGGGACTCAGTCCCATCGTGGTCATCAACAAGGTGGATCGGCCGGACGCCCGTCCGGTCGAGGTGCACGATGAGATCCTCGAGCTCTTCCTGGAGCAGGACGCCACCGAGGCCCAGTTGTACTGTCCGTTCCTTTACGCCTCGGGACGCCAGGGGTGGGCCTCCCGTCAACCCGGCGAGCGGGGAAGTGACCTTGAACCCCTCTTCGAGACCATCCTGGAGAACGTGCCGGCGCCGACCGGAGACCCGGCCGGCACCTTCCAGATGCTGGTCTCCACGGTCGACTACAACTCCTACGTGGGACGTCTGGCCATCGGTCGTATCGAACGGGGCCGGGTGGCCGTGGGGGACCCGGTCCGGGTCCTGCCGCTGGGCGATCCGGGACGGGTCGAGGACGAGGAGGAAGGGACCCGCTCCCGGGTGGCTCAGCTCTACGGCTTCCAGAACCTGGAGCGGGTGCCGGTCCTGGAAGCGGCGGCCGGTGACATCGTCGCCATGGCCGGGCTCGAAGGGATCGAGGTCGGGGTGACCCTGACCGACCCCGAGCAGCCCGAGCGGTTGCGCGGCATCGCGGTCGAAGAACCCACCATGTCGGTCGACTTCATGGTCAACGACTCCCCGTTGGTGGGCAAGGCGGGCCGCTACGTCACCTCACGCCAACTGCGGGAAAGGCTCTTCCGGGAACTGGAGCGCAACGTCGCCCTGCGGGTCGAGGAGACCGCCCAGCCCGACACCTTCACCGTCTTCGGCCGGGGTGAACTCCACCTATCCATTCTGATGGAGACCATGCGGCGCGAGGGCTACGAGTTCCAGGTCGGACGTCCCCGGGTGGTCGAGAAGCGTTCTCCGGAGGGCCGGGTGCTGGAGCCCTGGGAGGAACTGCTCGTGGAGGTGCCCGAGGCCCAGATGGGTGTGGTCATGGAGGGTCTGGGGCCGCGTCGTTCTGAAATGATCGACATGCGCTCGACGGGGCGGGGGACGCTGCGGATGCGTTTCCGACTCCCGGCCCGCGGGCTCTTCGGTTACCGCTCGGAGTTCCTGACCGATACCCGAGGGGAAGGGATCCTCTACCACCGTTTCCTGGAGTACGGACCCCTCGCCGGGGCGCTGGAAGGACGCCGCAGCGGGGTGCTGGTGGCTGACCGGGCCGGGACCGCGGTGGGCTACGCCCTCTACAACCTGCAGGAACGGTCCACTCTCTTCGTCGGCCCGGGAGCCGACGTCTACCGCGGGATGATCGTCGGAGAGCACGTGCGACCCGGCGACCTGGATGTGAACGTGCTGAAGGAGAAGAAACTCAGCAACATCCGCACCCACGCCGCCGACGAGGCCATCCGGCTGGAGCCCCCCCGGGAGATCACCCTGGAGAGCGGACTGGAGTTCATCGGGGAGGACGAACTCATGGAGGTCACCCCGGCCGCCATCCGCCTGCGCAAGCGCCGGCTCGACCCCGAGGCCCGCAAACGGGCGGCCAGGGAGGATCTGGACCGCCGGTAGGGGAAGCGCATCGGTCGACCGGAAGCGACATCTGCTGTACAATCACAGGTCACAGGAGAGGAGGTGTCGATGCCGGAAGAATTCAAACCGGGCTGCGCCCGCCCCACCGGAGGACTCGTGGGTGAGGAGCCAGTACCCGCCGACACTGAGGGGGAGAGAACGCACAAGAAGGAGGCTCACGCCATGCCGATGGTTGGAAGGAAAGCGCCCGATTTCACCGCCCCTGCCTACCATAAGGGAAAGTTCGTCAACGTCACCCTGAGCGAGCATCTGGGCAGGTGGACCCTGCTCTGTTTCTACCCTGGAGACTTCACCTTCGTCTGAGCAACCGAGATCTCGGCGGTCGCCGAGAAATTCCCTGAGTTCCAGAAGTTGGGCGTCGACGTCCTCTCCATGAGCATAGATTCGGTCTTCGTGCACAAGATGTGGGACGAGCATGAGCTCTCGAAGATGGTCGAGGGAGGGGTCCCCTTCCCGATGCTCTCCGACACGGGGGGCAGGGTCGGGACCGCCTACGGGGTCTATGACGCCGACGCGGGAGTGGAGACCCGCGGACGCTTCATCATCGACCCGGACGGCATCATCCAGGGCTACGAGGTGCTCACCCCACCGGTGGGCCGCAACGTCTCGGAGAGCCTGCGCCAGGTGCAGGCCTTCCAGCTCGTACGGGAGAGCAAGGGCGGCGAGGCCACCCCCTCGGGGTGGAAGCCGGGCAAGCCGACCCTCAAGCCGGGACCCGACCTGGTGGGACGGGTCTGGGAGGTCTGGAAGACCTCCGAGGCGTTCGAGGACTGACCGCCCCTGGAGAAACAGGTC
>CAYUVJ010000058.1:0-9923 GCA_964447955.1 uncultured Gemmatimonadota bacterium | reverse complement strand
ACCGGAGGTTCAACACCATGATGGATTGACCGGCATCCCGTCCGGGTCCTACGATGGCCCAGGACCCCGGCCGACCGCCCTCGGCGGTCCGGGGTCGGACCCGACACCGGGGACCCCCATGCGACCTGCCCGGCACAACCCAACCGTCCCACTCCCAACACGAGGATAGCGATCCATGGACCTGGCCGCCGTGCTCCGTCCCGGCCGCTCGCCGCACTACTCGGGCCCCCAGCTCACCTTCCTGGTGGCCCTGCGGATGCTGATCGGCTGGCATTTCCTCTATGAGGGGATCGTCAAGCTCATCAATCCCTACTGGACCGCCGCGCCTTATCTGGCCGAGGCCCGGGGGCTGTTCGCCGGCTGGTTCCACTCCTGGGCCGCCAGCCCGTCCACGATGGCGGTGGTCGACTTCCTCAACGTCTGGGGGCTGATCCTCATCGGGCTGGGACTGCTCTTCGGCCTGCTGACCCGATGGGCGACCATCGCCGGGGCGGTCCTGATCTTTTCCTACTACATCGCCAACCCCCCCCTGCTGGGCTATCACTTCTCGATGCCCACCGAGGGGTCCTATCTGATCGTGAACAAGAACCTGATCGAGTTCTGCGCCCTGCTGGTGCTCGCGGTCTTCCCCACCGGTCACGAGGTGGGGCTCGACCGGCTCCTGCTGCGCCCGGCAGCCGCACCAGAGTGAGTCCGGTACGGAAAGAAACGCCGAGAGGGATGGACATCCGCAGAGGCATCGGCAGAACGGAGGCAGTGAGATGAGCCAGGACGAGAACATCCACGAAGCATCAGGGATGGAAGAGGCCGGACCGGACAAGGTCGCCTCGAGTGGTGGGGACCCGACCGAGGTGAAGCCCCGTGGCGTCGTCCGACGGGACATCCTGAAAGCCCTGGTCTCGGTGCCGGTCTTCGGGGTCTTCCTCTACAACGTGCTGAAGAAGAAGGCCGGGGACGATGTGCGCCGGCAGGCCCTGCTGTCCGAGCTGGGCCTGGACGAGGCGCCGGCCTTCATCCCCGAGGCGGTCTCCTCGCCCCCCAGCGAGCGCATGGGGGTCGGCATCATCGGCAGCGGGGGTGAGGGGACCTGGCTGCTCCGTTGTGCCGGTTTCGCCGACACCGGATGGACCGACGCCGCCGCCCGGCGGGCCGAACGGAACGCCCTCGACACCGGTCTGCAGGACTTCCTCAACCAGCACGACCTGAGCATCGACCTGCTGGGGGTCTGCGACATCTTCGACGACCATGCCGAGCGGGCACTGCGGGCGGCGGCCAACCCGGTCCGGCCGGGGGCGGGAGAGCCGAAGCCGGCCACCCGCTACCGCACCTACCAGGAACTGCTCGAGGACCGGGACATCGAGGCGGTCATCATCGCCACTCCCGATCACTGGCACTCCCGTCAGACGATCGACGCGGTCGAGGCCGGCAAGCACGTCTACTGCGAGAAGGCCATGACCCGGACCGAACAGGAGGCTCTGGCCGTCTGGGATGCCGTCAAGCGGACCGGGATGAAGTACCAGCTCGGGCACCAGAACCGCCAGCAGGAGGAGAACGAGCGGGCCAAGGATATCTACCGGCAGGGTCTGCTGGGACCGGTCACCCTGGTCGAGACGACCACCAACCGCAACGACCCGGTCGGCGCCTGGTACTACGATGTACCCGAGAGCGCCAGCCCACAGACCATCGACTGGGAGCAGTTCATCGCGGCGGCCCCGAAGCGGGTCCCCTTCGACGCCAAGCGCTTCTTCCGCTGGCGCTGCTGGTTCGACTACGGCACCGGGCTGAGCGGGGACCTGATGTCGCACGAGTTCGACGCGGTCAACCAGATCCTCGACCTGGGTATCCCGGCCACGGTAGTCGCCTCGGGAGGGATCTACTACTTCAAGGAGGACCGGGACGTCCCCGATGTCTTCCAGGTCGCCCTGGAGTACCCCGACCGCGACCTGACCTTCCTCTACTCGGCGACCCTGGCCAACAGCCGCGGACGGGGCAAGCTCATCATGGGGCACGACGCCTCGATGGAGGTCGGCAACGGGATCCGGGTCCAGGCTGACTGGTGGTCGACCCGCTACCGGGAGAAGATCGACGAGGGGCTGATCGACACTTCTCTGCCCATGTTCACCTACCGGCCGGGGGCCAAGCGGATCGACGCGGTCACCTCGGCCACCGAACAGTACTTCGCCAGCCGCGGTCTCATGTACACGTACCGGGGCGGGGTACGCTACCCGACCAACCACCTGCACATCAAGGAGTGGCTCGACTGCGTCCGGCACGGTGGCGAACCCTCGTGCAACGTGGACCGGGGGCTGGAGGAGGCCATGGTCTGCCATATGGCGACCCGGTCATATCTGGAAGGGCGTCAGGTCCGCTGGGACCCGGTGCGTCGGCGCATCGTCTGAGAGGAGGGGGTCGTGAGCGTCAAAGTCCGCTTCGGGATCATGATGTTCCTCCAGTATGCCATCTGGGGGGCGTGGGCACCGGTGCTGGCGGTCTACCTGATGAACGACCTGCACTTCGACGGGGTGCAGGTCGGTCTCGTCTTCTCCCTGCAGCCGCTGGCCACCATCATCTCCCCCTTCCTGGGAGGGCAGGTGGCCGACCGCTGGTTCGCCACCGAGAAGGTCATCGCCTTCCTGCAGCTGGCCGGCGGGGTGCTGCTGCTGGTGATGGCCAACGTCACTTCCTACGGCGCGCTGATGGGGCTGATGTTCGTCTACTGCCTGCTCTATGCCCCGACCCTGGCGCTGACCAACTCCATCGCCATGGCCAACCTGAAGGATTCCGAGCAGGAGTTCGGCCGGATCCGGGTCTGGGGGACCATCGGCTGGATCGCGGCCGGCCTTCTCCTCTCGGGCTGGCGCACCCTGGGTGAGGCCGGCACCCTGCCGGTGCTCTCCGGGGACACCCTTTTCCTGGCGGGGGTGCTCTCGCTGATCATGGGTGTGCAGTCCTTCAGTCTGCCGCACACCCCGCCGAAGAAGGAGGGGGTCAAGCCGCTGGCCTTCCTCGAAGCCCTGAAGCTCTTCCGGGACAAGGATTTCGCGGTCTTCATGGGGATCGCCTTCGTGGTCGGGACCGAACTGGAGTTCTACTACATCCTGACCGCCCCCTTCCTGCAGTCGCCCGTCATCGGGGTGGCCCAGGCCATGACGCCGGCGGTGATGACCGTCGCCCAGGTGGCCGAGATCTTCGTGATGGCCTTCCTGCTCTCGTACTTCCTCAAGAAGTACGGCATGCGCAGGACGCTGGCCTTCGGGGTGATCGCCTGGCCGATCCGTTACATCATCTTCGCCATCGGGCAGCCGGCCTGGCTGGTCATCGCCTCGCTGGCCCTGCACGGCTTCTGCTACGTCTTCTTCTTCGTGGCCGCCTTCATCTATGTGGACAAGGTGGCCCCCCCCGACATCCGGGCCTCGGCCCAGAGCATGATCGCCATCGTGGTGCTCGGCCTGGGCCGCTTCCTGGGCAGTCTGTTCGCCGGCTGGGTGCAGCGCTCCTTCACCAGCGGCGGGGTGACCGACTGGACCAGCGTCTTCCTGGTCCCCTGCGTGCTCACGGTGCTCTGTGCGGCGGCCTTCCTGCTCTTCTTCCGCGGAGAGAAGGGGAAGGGGGCGGCGTTGCCGGTGGCGGAGACGGCGGTCTGAAAGGGCAGACGAGTCTCGAAGCGGGAAGGAGAGGCAGGCATGGGCAGGCAGCGGCTTGGGATCGGACTGATCGGCGCGGGGTTCATCGGGCGGTTCCACATCCAGTCCTGGGTGGGGGTGCGGGACGCCGACATCCTGGGAATCGTGGACATCGACCCGAAGACTGCCGAGGCGGCGGCCGCCCTGGTGAAGCAGCTGGGGGTGGGCGAGCCCAGGATCTTCAAGAGCATCGCGGCCATGGTCGCCGACCCGGCGATCGACGCGGTCTGGATCGGCACCCCCAATTTCACCCGGCTGGAGGTCATGGAGGAGATCGCCGCCACGGTGAGCGGGGGGAAGGGGGGACTGGTCGGGGTCACCTGCGAGAAACCGCTCGGCCGCAACGTGTCCGAAGCCCGAAAGATGCTGGAATTGGCCGAGGGGGCCGGCCTGCTGGACGGTTACCTCGAGGACCAGCTCTTCTCCCCGCCGGTCACCCGGGGGAAGGAGATCGTCTGGGCGCGGGGTGCGTCCCTCTCAGGGCCACCCTACCTGGCCCGGGCGGCGGAGGAGCACAGCGGCCCCCACATGCCCTGGTTCTGGGAGGGCTCGCTGCAGGGGGGCGGGGTGCTCAACGACATGATGTGTCACTCGGTCGAGGTGGCCCGGCACCTGCTCACCCCTCCGGGGGAGCCCCGGGAGTACCTGACCCCGGTCAAGGTGACCGCCCACACCGAGTGCCTGAAATGGCAGCAGCCGAAGTACGTCGAACACCTGCGCCGCTCCAGCGGCGGACAGACCGACTACGCCGAACGCCCGGCCGAGGACTTCGCCCGCGGGCTCATCGAGTACCGCGACCCGCAGGGGGCGCCCCGGATCGTGGAGGTCACCACCTCCTGGTGCTATGTCGGGGCGGGTCTGCGGCTGACCATGGAGCTGCTGGGCCCGGAGTACTCGATGAGCGTGAACTCGCTCGACTCGGGGCTGAAGGTCTTCTTCAGCCGCGAGGTGACCGGCGAGGCGGGGGAGGACCTGGTCGAGAAGCAGAACGCCGAGACCGGGCTCATGCCGGTGGTCTCGGATGAGGCCGCCGAGTACGGCTACACCGGCGAGAACCGTCACATGGTCCGGGCTTTCCTGGCCGGACGGCGCCCCGAGGAGAACTTCTCGGACGGGGTCAACGTCACCGAACTGCTCATGACCGCCTACATGAGTGCGGAAGAGGGGCGCACCGTCCCCTTCCCGCCGCCGGGGCTGGAGGAGTTCGTGCCGGCCGTGGCCCGGGGGACCTGGAACCCGGCGAAGCAGCGTTGAGGAGGAAGACCATGAAGCTCACCCCGCGTCGTGCCACCCGGGTCCGGTCGGCGGCGTCCCGGACCCTGTTGATCGCCATCCCGGTCCTGCTCCTGTCGGCGGGAGGCTGTGCCCCTCCCCAGACCCCGCTCAAGACGGTGACGGACGATGTGGCCGGAGTGCGCCGGGTGCTCGAACGGGTCCCCTACGACCAGGTCCGCATCAAGCCGATCCCGATCGCCATGCAGACCTGGACCTTCCGGGAGTTCACCTTCTGGGAGACCCTGCCGCGGGTCCAGGCCTTGGGGGTGCGCTACCTGCAGGCCTATCCGGGACAGCGGCTCGGCGGCCCGTTCCCCGAGGCGACCTTCGGGCACCAGATGACCGAAGCGCAGAAGGAGGCGGTGAAGGAGGCGGTGCGGGCCCACGGTCTCCAGCTGGTCGCCTATGGGGTAGTGGGTTTCGAGGACACTGAAGAGACCGCCCGACCGGTCTTCGAGTTCGCCCGCCAGATGGGCATCCGGACCATCGTGACCGAGCCTCCGACCGAGGATTTCTCGCGGGTCGACCGGATGGTCACCGAGTACGGCGTGCAGTTGGCCGTACATAATCACCCCGAGCCCTCGACCTATGCCCATCCCGAGACGGTCAATCAGCGGGTCCGGGGGTTCGATCCGCGCATCGGATCCTGTGCCGACGACGGCCATTGGATGCGGGCCGGCCTGGTCCCCACCGATGCGCTCCGGATGCTGGAGGGACGCATCATCGACGTCCATCTCAAGGACCGCAGCGGGTTCGGGGTCGAGGGGGTCGAGGACGTGCCCTTCGGCCAGGGAGAAGCACGGGTCCGGGACATCCTGGCCGAGCTCACGCTGCAGGATTACCAGGGTTACCTGACCATCGAACATGAGAACCCGGCCGACGCCGCCGATCCTGCTCCGGTCGTCCGGCGCTGTATCGATTACCTGAAGAGCATCACCGACTACGGGGAGGGCTGGGAGCGGCTGCTGAAGGTCTCGAACGGCCGTTATCACAAGGGGGGCTGGAACCACTACGGTTCGGGCTATTTCGAACTCGATCCCCTCTACGGGGTGCTCTCCTCTCACGGGGGGATGGGCCTCTTCTGGTACGCCGCCGAGAAGTACGACGACTTCGTGCTGGAACTTGAGTTCCGGTGTGACCAGCCCCAGACCAACTCCGGGGTCTTCGTGCGGGTCCCTGCGCTGCCGGTCAGCGACGACTACATCTACCATTCCTTCGAGGTCCAGATCTACGACACGGGGGAGGGGATCCACCGCACCGGGGCGGTCTACGACGCCGAGGCCCCGACTTCCGCCGCCTCGAGACCGACCGGGTCGTGGAACCACTTCCGGATCGAATTCGTCGGCGATCGGATCCGGGTGGACCTGAACGGCACCCGGGTGGTGGACTGGAGGGCCGAACCCCGGGGGAAGGTGGCCGACTTCGCCCGTACCGGCTACCTCGGTCTCCAGAACCACGACCACGACAGCAGTGTCCACTTCCGCAACATCTGGGTGCGACGACGGAGATAGTTCCGGGGACCCGGGCGTCCCCCCCCCTGAAACATCGGGCCTCGCCCTCCGTATGTGTAGGTATCCCACATATGGGACCACCATAGGAGGGCCTGCTCTTGTCCCGGACCAGTCTGAAGAAAGGGAGCGCCGAGCTCCTCATCCTGGCCATCGTGGCCGAACAGCCCCAGCACGGTTATGAGATCGGCAAACTGATCGAGCGGCGTTCGGCCGGACGGATCCAGTTCCACATCTCCTCCCTCTATCCGGTCCTGCGCAGCATGCAGAACCGGGGCTGGATCACCGGACGCTGGATCGAGGGGAGTGGCCGGCGCCGCCGGCACTACCAGTTGACCGCCCGGGGGGAACACATCCTGAACGAACAGCGCGCGCACTGGCGGGCGTTCGCCGATGCGGTGGAACAGGTGATCGGAGTCGAGCATGCCTGACTGGAGACGCTATGTGCGGGAGCAGCTCGAGCTCCCCCGGCTGAAGGGCCTGACCGAGGCGGAGATCGTCGAGGAACTGGCCGGCCAGCTCGAAGATTGCTGGGACGAGGCGCTGGCCAACGGGGCGGACGAGTCCGGGGCCATGGCCGCGGTCGAACATCATGTGCGTGACTGGGGGAGCCTCTCCCAGCTTCTCGGGGAAGGGGAGGGGCGACAGAGGGTCGGCCGGGCGGAGGCCTGGTTCGATAGGACGGAGGTCGACCTGAGCCGTCGCGGCGGGGTGGGGCACCTGCTGGCCGACCTGGCCAGCGACCTGCGACAGACCTTCCGCACCCTGGGACGCAGTCCGGGGTTCGCCTTCATCGCGGTAATCTCCCTGGCCCTGGGGATCGGGGTGAACACCGCGGTCTTCAGCATCTACAGCGGACTCTTCCTGCGCGACCCCCCGGTCCAGGCCCCCGGGGAACTCGTCGAAGTGATCTGGATGGACGGTCCCGACCGGGTCGGGGTGTTCAGTTATCCCGACTTCCGCGACCTGCGCGACCTGACGCACGAGGTGTTCACCGACCTGATCACCTACGACATCTCGATGGGCATCCTGGAAGCGGACGGGACCAGTGAGATGATCTACGGGGAAGCGGTCTCGGACGCCTACTTCAGCCTGCTGGGGATCACCCCGGAGGTGGGACGGCTCTTCCTCCCCGACCAGGACGGCCGTCCGGAGGCGCCGCCGGTGGTCGTGCTCGGACACCAGAACTGGCAGAACCGTTTCGGCAGGGATACTGCGATCGTGGGGCGGACCCTGCGGATCAGCGGTCAGGACTACACCGTGGTGGGGGTGGCTCCCCGGACCTTCACCGGGATGATCCCGCTGATCTCCGAGTTCTGGCTTCCCATCACCCACGACCCGATGCTCGGCGGCGGTCTGGCCGACCTGGAGAGCCGGACCACCCAGTTCCTGTTCAGCGTGAAAGGCAGACTGCGCCCCGGGGTCAACCTGACGAGCGCTCAGGCGACGGTCGATGCCGCTGCCGAGTCGATCCGCGAACTCCATGAGGGGGAGTGGCGGCTGAACCTGGTGCCGCTGAGCGAGATCGGCATCCATCCCCTCTTCGACGAGCCGATCCGGCTGGTCAACATCTTCCTGCTGGCCATGGTCGCCCTGGTCCTGCTGGTCGCCTGTGTCAACCTGGCCGGCATGCTGCTCGCCCGGGCGACCGTCCGCCAGAAGGAGGTGGCCGTCCGGATGGCCTTGGGCAGCAGCCGTTCCCGTCTGATCCGCATGCTGCTCACCGAGAGCCTGACCCTGTCGGTGATCGGCGGCCTGCTCGGTCTGCTCATCGCCGCCGGTCTCATCCGGCTGCTGCTGGGCCTCCAGCCCCCGATCCCTTTCCCCCTGAGCCTGAAGCTGGGCCTGGACGGTGGTGCGCTCGTCTACACGGCCCTCCTCATGCTGCTCACCGGTCTGCTCTTCGGTCTGGTCCCGGCCCTCAAGGCGACCCGGTCCGATCTGGTCACTTCCCTGAAGAGCGACGTGGCGGCGGGCCGACGGCTGGGACGGATGCGTCTGCGCAGCCTGCTGGTGATGGGCCAGGTGGCGGTCTCGACCGTACTCCTCATCGTCAGCGGTCTCTTCCTGCGCAGTCTGCTGAACGTGCACAACACCGATCCGGGCTTCGCACTGCGTCAGGGCTATGTGGCCGTGTTCCACACCGGGGTGCGCAAGTACGACATCGACCAGAGCCGTGAGTTCTTCACCACCCTTCAGGAGCGCGTTTCCACGCTCCCCGGTGTCCGTGCGACCGCGATCGTGAGCGCCCTGCCGCTGGGCCCCGGTGTCACCACCGGGGTGGTCCGGCGGCCGGAGACCGAGGAGGAACCCGACCCGACCGGTTACCAGGCCGATGTAGCCCGTTGCGGTCCCGGGTACTTCGAGACCATGGGGAGCCCGCTGGTGCGTGGTCGAGCCTTCACGGACAACGACAACCGGGCCGGGGTCCGGACGGTCGTCGTCAACCAGACGCTGGCCGAGCGGCTGTGGCCGGGAACCGACCCGATCGGCCGGACCCTGCGGGTGAGTTTCCTGGGAGAGGAATACTGGGAGGTCGTCGGGGTGGCCCGGGACGGCAAGTACCGGACCCTCGGTGAGGCCCCTAGGGGCTATCTGTACGTCCCCTGGCTGGGGGGCCAACAGCGCGATGTGAACTTCCTGAGCCTGGTCGTGGCCACCGAGGGTGACCCGGCCCGTTATCAGGCGGGACTCCAGGAGACGGTAAGGGCGATCGATCCCCTGATGCCGGTCTTCGAGTTCAAGACGATCCCCGACCACCTGAAGATCATGACCTTCATCCCCCGTCTGCTGGCCTACCTGCTGGGCGGCCTCGGCTCCCTGGCGCTGCTGCTCGGCATCGTCGGGCTCTACGGCGTGATCTCTTTCGACGTCGCCCGCCGGACCCGTGAGGTGGGCATCCGGGTGGCTCTGGGAGCCGCCCGCCGGGATGTTCTCCGGGGTGTGGTCGGGAATGCACTCCGTATGGCCGGGATCGGATCGGCGGCCGGACTGGCCCTGGCGCTCCTGGCGACCCGCCCCCTGGCCGGGATGCTGATCGGGGTGGGACCGGCCGACCCGGTGACCTACCTGGGAATCACCCTGTTGCTGCTGGGAGTGGCCGTGGCGGCCGCCTGGGGTCCGGCCCGCCGGGCCGCGGGACTCGACCCGATCCGGGCCCTGCGGATGGAGTGAGGGGTCGGGGTGGGGGCAGGGCGATGAAGTCGTGATGGACCGACCCGGCGGGTGATGCCATCATCCACCCCGGTACGCCCGTGACCCTTCGCGCACCGGGGGATACATGAGACGCTCCATACGCCTCTTCGCCTGCTGCCTCGGCCTCCTGATCAGCGTTCTCCCCGGGACGCCGCTGGGCGCCCAGACCGTGCCGACCCCGGAATCGGTCCTCGGCTACCCGGTCGGGGCGGATCTCCATCTGGCCACTTATGAGGAATCGATCGCCTACTTCCGGGCGCTG
>CAYUVJ010000057.1:0-9954 GCA_964447955.1 uncultured Gemmatimonadota bacterium | reverse complement strand
GCCGGCCGCCGCCCAGTCCGGGCCACCGGCCCGGCCCGACACCCTTCGCTACTACGAGTTGGACCCGCTGACGGTCACCGCCACCAAGGTCCCGACCGTCCAGCGCGAACTTGCGGCCAGCGTCACCGTGCTGTCCGGTTCGATCCTGCAGGAGTTCCCCACCGGTGCGGTCTTCGAATTGGTCCAGCAGGCGGTCCCCGGTCTCTACGTCACCGGGTGGGGGGTGATGGGCTATGGGGCGGCCGGCCATTCGGCCGGCAAGGTGAGTCTGCGCGGACTGGGGGGGGACGCCAACACCCATGTGCTCATCCTGCGCAACGGACGCCCTGACTTCATGGGGCTCATGGGCTGCACCATCGCCGACGAGTTCGCCCTGGCGGGGATCGAACGCATCGAGGTGGTCCGGGGACCGGGTTCCTTCCTCTACGGCACCAACGCGACCGGCGGCATCATCAACCTGATCTCGGGCAGCAGCCCGGCCGCCGGGATGCGCACGCGGGTGGAAGCGGGGACGGGTGCCTTCGGCACTCGCACCGCTTCGCTGAACCATGCCGGTCGGAGCGGCCCCTGGGAGTGGAGCCTGGACCTCTCCGACCGGAGCAGCGACGGTCACCGGCCCGATGCCGACTACCACGGCCGGCACCTGGTGGCCCGCACCGGGCGGGAAGTGGGGACCGGGACCCGTCTGGAGTTCAACGCCAGCCTGGCCGACGTGCGGGTGCTCGATCCGGGACCGGCCTCCGCTCCCTACGAGGACAACTGGTACGACGTGCTGCGCTGGGGGGGAGATGCGACGCTCTCCCACCGGTCGGACGACTGGGAGGGAGAGGTCCGGGTCCACGGCAATTTCGGGCAGCATGATTTCTTCGACGGCTGGGTCTCGCGCGATCGGCTGGGGGGGATCATGAGCCGGCTGACGCTGCGCCCGCTGGCCGGCAACGTCACCACCGCCGGCCTGGACTGGAAGCGCTACGGCGGCACCGCCCATGACGCGGCCGCCGATTACGGCCGCCGCCTGGTGACCGAATCGGGTCCCTACCTGCACACGCAGCAGCTTCTGGCCGGCCGGCTGGTCGCCAGCGCCGGGATCCGGCTGGAACACCACCAGCGTTACGGGAGCGAATGGCTCCCCCAGGCCGGGCTGGTGGTGCCGCTGGACGAAGCCACCTCGCTCCGCCTCTCGGCCTCCCGGGGGCTGCGCAGCCCCTCGCTGCGCGAGTACTTCTTCTGGCTCCCGGCCAACCCCGACTTGGAGCCCGATCTCTTCTGGAGCCGCGAGGTCGGCCTGAGCCGGGAGTTCGACGGCCGGCTCCACCTGGATGCCGTCCTCTTCCGCATCGAGGGCTCCGAGCTGGTGGTCTTCGAGGGTCCGCCCCCCCGCTGGGTCAACACCGGCGGCGCCCGGCGGGACGGCACCGAACTGAGTCTGCACTGGCGGGCGACCGGGCGGCTCGACGTGGACGCCGCCTGGAGCCGTCTCTGGTCACGGGAGCCGGTCTTCAACAGTCCGGCCGCCAAGCTGACCGCCCGGGTGGGCTGGCGCCTGCCCGGTGTGGAACTGAGCGGCCGACTGCTGGCCGTCCACGGGTTGGCCGGGGCCGAGTGGGGACCTAGCCCGGTGCCGGTCCTGCAGCCCATCGACGACCACCAGGTCGTCGACCTGAGCGCCCGCTTCCGTCCCCTGTCCGGGATCGACGTCGGACTGCACCTGCGCAACGCCCTGGACGAGCGCTATCAGGCCATGTACGGCTATCCGATGCCGGGGCGGCATCTGATAGTCGAGGTCGGCTATACGCTGGGCGGGCCGGGGTCGTGAGGTGAGCGCCATCTCCCCGCGCGAGCTGGTCTATGCCGGCCTCTTCGGCGCCGCCGCTCTGATGCTCCCTGTCCTCTTCCACCTGATCCATCTGGGATCGGTCTTCCTGCCGATGTACCTGCCGCTGATGGTCCTGGCCTTCCTGGTGCGGCCGGCGGCGGCGGCCCTGACCGCCGCCGTGGTCCCCATCCTCTCGGCGGCGACCACCGGCATGCCCCCCTGGTACCCTCCCGTCGCCCCGGCCATGTCCCTGGAGCTGGCCTTCATGGCCGCGGCCGCGGCGTGGCTGTGGCGTTTGTCCGGCCTGCGGAACCGGCGCCGACACCCCGTCCGACCGCTGACCGTGCTGGCCGTGCTCATCCCCGTCCTGCTGTTCGGGCGGCTCTTCCAGTTCGGGTTCGGTTGGGTGCTGGGGCTGTGGTTCGACCTCCCCCCCGCCTTCCTGTCGGTGGCTTCCCTGGTCCAGGGCCTGCCCGGTCTGGTCCTGATGGTGCTCGTCGTACCGGGGGTGGTTGCCCTCGCCACGCCGCACGGTGGGGGGATGATGGCCGCCACCGGTCGAGAGGAACGCCGGGCCCGGCTGCAGGCCTGGTTCGACGAACGGGCGGCCGGCTGGGACGAAGTCATGCCCCTCGATCGGGTGGTCACCGCCCTGCGGGACGTCCTGTCCGAACTCGGGTTGTCGCCCGACGAGCGGGTGCTCGATGTGGGCTGCGGCACCGGTGTACTGACCGGGATCCTGCTGGAAGAGCTCGGTCCACAGGGACGGATCGATGGGATCGATCTCTCGCCGGCCATGATCGAGCGGGCCCGGGCCAGCTACCCCGATGGGCGGGTGCGCTTCCAGGTGGCCGACGCCGCCGACATCCCTCTGCCGGAGGCCAGCGTCGACCGGATCGTCTGCTTCGCTGCCTGGCCTCATTTCGAGGACCCAGACGGGGCGGTCCGCGAGATATACCGGCTGCTGCGTCCCGGCGGCCGGGCGCACGTCTGGCATGTGGACGGCCGGGCCACCATCGACCGCATCCACCGGGAAGCGGGGGGAGCAGTCGGACACCACCGGCTGGAGCCGGCCGTCCGGCTGGCCCGACGGCTGACCCGGGCCGGTTTCTCCGTGGTGGAGACCCTCGATCGCCCCGACCACTACCGGGTCAGTGCGGTGAAGGACGGCCGCCGGTGAAGGGGGGGCATCCGCCGGTCGGCCTCCGCCTGCTCCTCTGGGCGGCGGCTGTGACGGTCGTGCTCCTGCTGCGGCCGACCCGTCCGGCGGAGGTCGTCCTGCTCATCGGGGTGGTCCTCGGCGGAACCGCGGTCGGCCGGCTGCCGCGGCACGGCCGGCGGGCCGTGCTGGCGGTCACCCTCACGCTGCTCCTGCCGGCCCTCCTCCTGCTCCGGCTCGTCTCCTGGGGTCCGGCGCTCTTCACCCTGGCCGTACACACTTCGGCCATCGTGGCCCTCACGGTCACCCTGACCGGCACCCTCCGGCCCGGGGAACTCGAAGGGGTCCTGGCCGGGCGCTGGTGGCCGCCCACCCTGCGGGCCCTGCTCGTCCAGATCCTGCGGGGAGTCCCTCTGCTGGCCCGGGAGACGGCCGGGATCGCCCGGGCCGTGGCCGTGCGGCGTGGCAGCGGCGGGTTCCGGACGGGGCTGAGGCTGGCGGCCGCTCTGCCGACGGTCTGGCTCCCCCGGGTGCTGGCCCGGGCTGAACGCACCGCCCGGGCGGCCGAGGTGCGGGGCTGGACGGGGCGGGAGGAGCCGACGCGATGAGCCCGCCGGTCCTGCGGATGGAAGGGGTCGGCGTCCGGTTTCCAGACCGGGGGCAGCCGGTCCTGGACGGCGTGGACCTCGAACTGGCCCCGGGACAGCGCCTGGCCGTACTGGGCCTCAACGGCTCCGGCAAGACCACCCTGCTGGGCGTGCCGGCCGGGCTCGTCCCCTTCACCGGGCGGGTGACGGTCGCCGGGACCGTACTGGGTTCCGGCACGCTCGAGCAGGTCCGCCGGCAGCTCGGAGTGCTCTTCGCGGTGCCTGAGGACCAGCTCCTCTTCCCCCGAGTGCTGGACGATGTGGCCTTTGGCCTGCGTGGTCGGCGTCCGGCGGAGGGCGGCCCCCATCCCGGACGGGGGGGGGTCGAAGGGACCGCCCGGGCCTGGCTGGACCGCTTCGGCGTGGAGCATCTGGCCGAGGAGCCGACCTACCGTCTCTCCCACGGGGAGCAGCTCCGGGTCGCTCTGGCCGGCGCCCTCGCCCCTGGCCCCGGGCTGCTGCTGCTGGACGAGCCCTCGGCCGCCCTCGACCCCCCCGGTCGGGTCACCCTGGCCGGGATGCTGCGCAGCCTGCCGGCCGCCATGCTGATGGCCACCCACGATCTGGAGTTCGCCCGAGCCGCTGCCACCCACTGGGTCGTGCTGAGAGGTGGCCGGCTGTCCGGTCCGGCCCGACCGGTGGCGGATCTGCCCACCGACCCCCTGGCCCTGTTCCAGGACTGAGCCGGCCGCTATCATCGGTCTGCACCCCGGCCACGGAGGGAACATGCCCGGACTGGCACGCTTCGGCGTCTCGATCGAGGAAGACCTGCTGGAGGTCTTCGACGGCTACCTGGCGGAGAGGGGCTTCGCCAACCGTTCCGAAGCCATCCGCGACCTCATCCGCGGGCGACTGGCCGAGCGGGACTGGGAGGATCGGGCAGGCCCGGTGGCCGGCGGCATCGTGCTCGTCTACGACCATCACAAGCGGGAACTGACGGACCGTCTACTCGACCTCCAGCACGATGCCATGGACGTGATCGTCTCCAACCTGCACGTCCATCTCGATTATCATCTCTGCATGGAGGTCATCGCCGTCAGGGGGGATGCCGCCCGCATCCACCGGCTGGTGGACGGTCTGCGCGGTCTCAAGGGGGTCCACCACTGTTCCGTCGCCCGGGTCGGCCTGGGCTGAGTCGCCCGGGAACCGGCGCTCAGCCTCCGGCCAGTTCGAAGACCACCCGCACGGCGACGGTCCGGACCTCCACCTGGGCCGTGGCCGGGACCGGACGAGCGAGAGTCACCGCTGCGACCACGGCGGTCGCCAGAACCAGGGGGAGGACTGTCCGGGGCGTCCCGGACACCTCGTGGGAACGCTGGGTCATGGTCTCATCCTCCTTCCGCGTTCCGGGCGGCTTGGACCGCCCGCTGGAAAGCGTCCCAGGCCAGGGTGGCGCACGGTACCCGGGCGGGGTACTGCCGGACCCCGGCCAGAGCGACCAGGTCCCCCAGGGCGTCTTCGTCCCCATCGGTCGCCCCCGGCCCCTGCGGGTCCATCAGCGCCAGGAACCGTGCCTTCAACCCCTCGGCCTCGGAGAGGGACCGGCCTTCCAGCAGGTCGGTCATCATGCTGGCCGAGGCCCGGCTGATGGCACAACCGACCCCCTCGAAGGAGATCGCGGCCAGTGCGGGCTCCTCACCATCCGGCCCCTCCGCGAGCCGGACATAGACTTTCACCCGGTCGCCACAGTGGGGGTTATCCCCTTCGGCGGACCCATCATGGGGGTCGAGGGGACCGAAATGGTGGGGTTCCCGGAAATGCTCCAGGATCTTCTCCAGATAGATGCCCTCCAACGCCATATCGATCGAATCCCTCTTGCTGTTGACATCCTGTCCCGGTTCGCTACCTTGCAGGACGGAAAACAGGACTAAAATAGTCTTATTATACCGGCGCCGCCAGACCCCGTCGTGGCGGGGCGTATGGGGCCCCCACCGGGGGCGTCGGGAGTCTCCTCCGGATTCGGCTGGGGACGTCTCGAACTTACAGGAGCCGTGATGGCCAAGACCACCCAGGAAGCCATCAAACGGATGGCCGAACTGAAGTACAAGGACGGCTTCGTCACCGAGATCGAGGAGGACCGTCTCCCTCCCGGTCTGGACGAAGGGACCATCCGGGCCCTCTCGGCCAAGAAGGGGGAGCCGGAGTGGATGACCGAGTGGCGGCTGGACGCCTACCGCCACTGGCTTAAGATGACCGAACCCCACTGGGCCAACATCACCTACACCCCGGTCGACTACCAGGCGATCACCTACTATTCCGCTCCCAAGGGGATGAAGGACCGGCCCCAGTCGCTGGACGAGGTCGATCCCGAGATCCTGCTCACCTATGAGAAGCTGGGCATCCCGCTCGACGAGCAGAAGATGCTGGCCGGAGTGGCCGTGGACGCGGTCTTCGACTCCGTTTCGGTGGCCACCACCTTCAAGGAGACCCTCAAGGAGGCGGGGGTCATCTTCGGTTCCATCTCCGAGGCCATCCGGGAGTACCCCGATCTGGTCAAGAAGTACCTGGGTTCGGTGGTCCCCAAGACCGACAACTTCTTCGCCGCCCTGAACTCGGCGGTTTTCAGCGACGGTTCCTTCGTATACGTGCCACCCGGCGTGCGCTGCCCGATGGAGCTCTCCACCTACTTCCGCATCAACGCGATAGCCACCGGTCAGTTCGAACGCACCCTGATCGTCGCCGACGAGGGGGCGTACGTCTCCTACCTGGAGGGCTGTACCGCCCCGATGCGGGACGAGAACCAGCTCCACGCCGCGGTTGTCGAGCTGGTCGTCCACCAGGACGCCGAGATCAAGTACTCCACCGTCCAGAACTGGTACCCCGGGGACGCGGAAGGCAAGGGAGGCATCTACAACTTCGTGACCAAGCGGGGACTGTGCGAAGGTCGGAACGCCAAGATCAGCTGGAGCCAGGTCGAGACCGGCTCGGCGGTCACCTGGAAGTATCCTTCGTGCATCCTCAAGGGGGACGGATCGGTCGGCGAGTTCTACTCGGTGGCGGTGACGAACAACCGTCAGCAGGCCGACACCGGCACCAAGATGATCCACTTGGGGAAGAACACCCGCAGCACCATCATCTCCAAGGGGATCAGCGCCGGGAAGAGCCAGAACACTTATCGGGGGGCGGTCAGGATCCTGAAGGGGGCCGATAACGCCCGCAACTTCTCCCAGTGCGACTCGATGCTCGTCGGGTCGGAGTGCGGGGCCCACACCTTCCCCCATATCGACGTCCAGAACCCGAGCGCGCAGATGGAGCACGAGGCCTCGACCTCCAGGGTGGGCGAGGACCAGCTCTTCTACTGTGCGACGCGCGGCATCAGCGAGGAGGACGCGCTCTCGATCATCGTCAACGGGTTCTGCAAAGAGGTCTTCGACCATCTGCCCATGGAGTTCGCGGTCGAGGCCTCTAAGTTGCTCCAGATCACCCTGGAAGGCAGTGTCGGCTGACGATCACCACGTCCCGGTGACGTCGCCGTCGAGGGGCGGGCCGGAGAACGAGCTCATCATCGAGGAGAAGCGAGCGAAGATGCTGGAACTGAAGAACCTGCATGTGAGCGTCGAGGGCAAGGAGATCCTGAAAGGCCTCGATCTGAAGGTGGCCAAGGGCGAGGTCCAAGCCATCATGGGTCCTAACGGCTCGGGCAAGAGCACCCTGGCCAACGTGCTGGCCGGCCGCGAGGACTATGAGATCACCGAAGGACAGATGCTGTTCAACGGGCAGGACCTGGCCGGGATGGCTCCCGAGGACCGGGCCCGTGAGGGGATCTTCATGGCCTTCCAGTACCCGGTCGAGATCCCCGGGGTGAGCAACACCTATTTCCTCAAGGCCGCCCTCAACGCCATCCGCAAGCACCGCGGCCAGTCCGAGATCGACGCCGTCGACTTCCTGGCCCTGGCCCGGGAGAAGATGAAGCTGGTCCAGATGGACGAAGCCCTGCTCCGGCGCCCGGTCAATGAAGGCTTTTCGGGCGGGGAGAAGAAGCGCAACGAGATCTTCCACATGGCCGTATTGGAGCCGGTGCTGGGCATCCTGGACGAGACCGACTCGGGTCTGGACATCGACGCCCTGAAGATCGTGGCCAACGGGGTCGAGGCCATGCGCGGCCCGGAGCGTTCCTTCGTGGTCATCACCCACTACCAGCGGCTGCTCAACTACATCATCCCCGACATCGTGCACGTGCTCATAGACGGCCGGATCGTGCGGAGCGGGGGCAAGGAGCTGGCCCTGGAACTGGAAGAGAAGGGCTACGGCTGGCTGACCGGTGACAAGGCCGAAGCGGCCGCGGCCCGGGCCTGAGGACGACCTGATGTCGACGACCGACACCACCATGAGCCGCGACCGCCGTCAGGCCTGGCTGGAGAACTACCAGGCCTTCACCGACCAGTCCACCGCTGAGGCCCCCGAACGGATCGCCATCCTGCGCCGGCAGGGGATCGAGACCTTCGAGCGAATCGGCTTCCCGAGCACCCGGGACGAAGAGTGGAAGTCCACCAATGTGGCCCCGCTGGCGGCCACCGACTTCCGCTACCCCGAGGCCCTGGAGTGCGTCGCCGAACCCGAAGAGGTGGGGACCTTCTCCTACCTGGACGCCCACCAGCTGGTCTTCCTGAACGGCCGTTTCTGCGCCGAGTACTCGACCCTGTTCGAACTCCCCGCCGGCGTGGTCGTCACCAGTCTGCAGGACGCGCCGGAGCATCACCCCGACCTGGTCGGAGAACACTTGGGACGCTACCTGGACTTCAGCCAGCACGCCTTCGCCGCCCTCAACACCGCCCATCTGCGCGATGGGGCTTTCGTGTACGTCCCCGCGGGGGCGGTGCTCGAACACCCCCTCCACCTGCTCTTCCTGACCACCGGGGTGCCCGGCCCGCTGATGTCGTGGCCGCGCAACCTCATCGTGATGGGGGAGAACAGCCAGGCCACCATCATCGAGTCGTACGCCAGCGCCAGCGAACATCCCTATCTGACCGGCGCGGTGAGCGAGATCGTGGTCTCCGACTACGCCGTGCTGGAGCACTACAAGGTCCAGCAGGAAGGGCTCAAGGGATCGCACCTGGCCACCACCCACCTGCGGCTGGGCCGCAGCAGTACGCTCACCTCGCAGAACATCTCGCTGGGGGGCGGGTTCGTGCGCAACGACGTGATCGCCGAACTGACCGGTGAGGGGGGCGACTGTACCCTGAACGGGCTCTATCTGACCACAGGGACCCAGTTCGTCGACAACCACATGCGGGTGGAGCACATCGCCCCCAACTGCCACTCCTACGAGCTCTACAAGGGCATCCTGGAGGAGCGGTCGCGGGCGGTCTTCAACGGCCTCATCCACGTCCACCCCGGCGCCCAGCAGACCGACGGGGTCCAGGCCAACCGGAACCTGCTCCTCTCGCCCGAGGCGCTGGTCAACAGCAACCCACAGCTACTGATCTTCGCCGACGACGTGAAGTGCACCCATGGTTCCACGGTCGGACAGCTGGACAAGGACGCGGTCTTCTACCTGCGCTCGCGCGGCATCGGTGAGGATGCGGCCCGCAGTCTGCTCATCTACGCCTTTGCCAGCGAGTTCGTGGAGAAGATCCGGTTCGAGCCCCTGCGGCGGGACCTGGAGGAGTATCTGTTCACACGCCTGCCCAAGGGGGACATCGTCCGGCAGGCGGTCTGAGGAGCGGCATCATGAACGACCTGAGGGAACTCTATCAGGAAGTCATCATGGACCACAGTCGGAGTCCGCGCAACTTCCGCCACCCCGAGGACGCCAACCGGCAGGCCGAGGGACACAACACCAGTTGCGGCGATCGGCTCATGGTCTACCTGAAGGTCTCGGACGGGGTGGTGCAGGATGCGGCCTTCGAGGGTTCCGGCTGCGCCATCTCCACCGCCTCGGCCTCGCTCATGACCGAGATCCTCAAGGGGAAGACCGTCGCGCAGGCCGAGGAACTCTACCACCTCTTCCACGACTACCTGACCACCGGCCGTCCCGGCGACCACCCCGAACCCCCCGAGGCCATCGGCAAGCTGGCCGTGCTGGGGGGGGTGCGGGAGTTCCCCATCCGGGTCAAGTGCGCCACCCTCTCCTGGCACACCATGCACTCCGCCCTCGAAGAAGCCGAGGGGACCGTCAGCAACGAGGACACCGAGTAGCCATGCCCGCGATCAACCTGTACGGCCGGGACCTGACCGCCCTCGAGGAGAAGATCGTGGAGGCCCTGCGGGACGTCTACGACCCCGAGATCCCGGTCAACATCTACGACCTGGGGCTGATCTACGAGGTCCACGTGGACGAGGAGAAGCACCACGTGGACATCAAGATGACCCTGACCGCCCCGGGCTGCCCG